>CAIZDF010000694.1 GCA_903931645.1 uncultured Tolumonas sp. | reverse complement strand
AATAACGCTCCTGCTCCGGCATATAACGAACCATGAAGCGGCGATCCTGACCGATACTGTTACCACACATTGGTGATTTACGCTCTGGTACCCACTCTTTCATAAACTCGAGGCACACAGCGACCGCTTTCGCTTCGTCATATTCACTGGCACGAACACGCGCCACTAAACCTGATTCACCATGAGTGCGGGTGTTCCACTCATCCATGCCTGCCAGCACTTCATCAGATTGGTGAATAGCCAGCACCGGCCCTTCCGCCAATATATTCAACTCTTTATCCGTAACAATCATAGCTATTTCCAGAATACGGTCAGTTTCTGGTTCCAGACCGGTCATTTCCATGTCTAACCAGATCAGATTCTGTTCATTTTGGCTCATCGTATGTCCTTGTTATCGGGAAAATCAGTAATCAGGTGTATCATAGCGACTTTCTCTATTATTGCGAAATTGACACTGTGGCGAAAAAACCAAAACTCAGTCATGGCCAGCAACGCCGGGTCAGCGCTAATCACCAAAAACGTTTGCAAAAACCACAAGCGGATATTGATGACAGCCTGTTAGGCCCGCCGCTGGAAGGACTAGTGATCAGTCGGTTCGGAAAACACGCCGATATTGAAGATAGCAACGGTGAGATTCATCGCTGTAACATGCGTCGCACCTTAGGCAGTCTGGTAACCGGCGATCGCGTCGTTTGGCGCGCAGGCAGCGAAGCTTTGCAAGGGATCAGCGGTATCGTAGAAGCCGTTCATCCTCGCCAGTCGGTGTTGACCCGCCCCGACTTTTACGATGGTATTAAACCGGTTGCCGCAAATATCGATCAAATTGTGATTGTCTCTGCGGTATTGCCAGAATTCTCAACTAATCTGGTTGATCGTTATCTGATCGCCGCCGAGCATGTTGAGATCCAACCCCTGTTAGTGCTGAATAAAATCGACCTGCTGGATGATGTCTCGCGCGAAAAGCTGGAAAAGCAGTTAGATATTTATCGCAACCTCGGTTATCCACTTCTGAATGTCAGTTGTGAAACTGAACACGGTCTGGATGAGTTACAAGCACAACTTAAAGATAAAATCAGCGTGTTTGTCGGACAATCCGGTGTCGGTAAATCATCACTGATCAATGCGCTAGATCCGCACGCAAAAGCGCTGACAGGGGAAATATCCGATCAATCCGGCTTGGGCCAACACACCACGACCACTGCCCGTCTGTATCATTTTGCCAATGGCGGTATGCTGATCGATTCCCCCGGCATCCGTGAATTTTCGCTGTGGCATCTGGAAAATGATCGCGTCACCTGGTGTTTTAAAGAATTCCGCGACTATTTAGGCGGTTGTAAATTCCGTGATTGTAAACATGGTACAGATCCGGGTTGTTTGATCCGGGCCGCTGTGGAAGAAGGAAAAATCGCTGCTGAGCGCTATCAAAACTATCACCGGATTCTGGAATCGATGCAGGATGCACGCAATATGCGGCATGTCAGCCGCGAATAATTTTCACTCTGGTGATGAAGTGGCGTAGAATTCGCGCCCTTTATTTATTATTGATTTGTTTGAGGTTCACCATGAAATTGCTGGATGTGCTGAAAATAGCAGCCCAATATCTGTTACCAAAACATGCGGTGTCCCGACTGGTCGGTTATCTGGCAGCTGCAGAAGCCGGTGCCGTGACAACTTGGCTGATTAAGGCGTTTATTAAACGTTTTAATATCAATATGAGCGAGGCCGAGTTTGAAGATCCAGCGCATTACAAAACCTTCAATGCCTTTTTTACCCGCAAATTGAAAGAGGGTCTGCGCCCTGTCGTCGCGGCGCCTGACGCGGTTGCCTTGCCGGTAGATGGTTGTATTAGCCAGTTGGGTGACATTCAATACGGGCGTATCATCCAAGCTAAACGTCATGATTTCAGTGCCCGCGAACTGCTAGGCGGCGATGACGATTTATCAGATCAATTTCAGAACGGCAAATTTGCCACTATCTACCTGTCACCCCGCGACTATCACCGCATTCATATGCCGCTGGATGGTGAATTACAGAGCATGGTGTATATCCCTGGTGATCTGTTTTCAGTCAATCCATTGACCGCGCAAAACGTACCGAATCTGTTTGCCCGCAATGAACGTGTCGCTTGTGTCTTCAAAACACCATATGGCCCGATGGCTTTGGTGTTGGTGGGGGCAACCATCGTAGCCAGTATTGAAACTGTCTGGGCTGGCACTGTTACACCACCAGCCGGTAAACTGGTCAAACGTTGGGACTTCCACGGCAATACCCCTATCACGCTGAAAAAAGGTGAAGAGATGGGGTTATTCAAACTGGGTAGTACGGTCGTTTGTTTGTTTCCACCCAACATGCTGGAGTTTGCTGAACATCTCAAACCAGAGACCGAAACGCGTTTAGGTCAAATATTCGCACAACTCAATAACACTTCAGCGCAATAACATTCTGCCACAGCAGATCTGAAATTCAGGTCTGCTGTTCCCTCCGAAACACCTCAAGTTCTTCTATAATCGCAACGCTTTGATGAGAAACAAGATCTTGATAGGTCATTTCTGGCAAAATATCGCGCGTGTCAGGATGACCATCCGGATAAAAGAGAGCTGATTCTCATTTTTACGTGTTTGCTTTCGCTACAATTTTTTAACACGGTAGAAATTAACTATTTCTGTTCATGCGTTTATCAACAAATAAGCAGAAGATGGTTGTACAGATTGAGTCTATTGTTAATAGACCATCAAAGAGTCGCATAACAAACGCTTGGATTTATGAGCCAGAGGAGGCCTAAGTGGACATTATCAAGACCGATGTCGCGATTGTCGGAGCAGGAGGCGGTGGATTACGAGCTGCGATTGCAATTGCAGAAAAAAATCCCGAGCTGGAAATAGCACTGATATCGAAAGTTTATCCAATGCGTAGCCATACTGTGGCTGCTGAGGGTGGTGCAGCTGGGGTAGTTCGTGAAGATGATAGTCTCGAAAATCATTTCCATGACACCGTGTCTGGTGGCGACTGGTTATGTGAGCAGGATGTCGTTGAGTATTT
>CAIZDF010000693.1 GCA_903931645.1 uncultured Tolumonas sp. | reverse complement strand
GTTGGCCGTGCCGGAATATCATCAGCCAACGGGCCGCAATCAGTACGCGTTAGATTTACAAAACCCAGATGTATTTGCCTACCTGCTGGAACGGTTAGATGACCTGCTCAAGCGCTATGACATCAGTTATATCAAATGGGATATGAACCGCGAAATCGTGCAGCCCGGTCACGAAGGTAAAGCGGCGATCACGGGGCAAACTCACGCCGTATATCGACTGTTTGATGAGTTGCGCGCACGCCACCCGCTCGTCGAAATTGAATCATGTGCCTCTGGCGGCGGACGGATCGATTTTGAAGTCTTAAAACGCACGCACCGCTTTTGGACATCGGATAACAATGACGCGCTGGAGCGCCAGCAGATCCAACGCGGGATGAGTTATTTCTTCCCGCCGGAAGTGATGGGTTCGCATATCGGCAGCGCGCATTGCCATTGCACTGCCCGTTCGCACAGCATTCAATTTCGCGGCTTAACCGCGCTGTTCGGGCACATGGGGGGGGAGTTAGATCCGGTCAAAGAGAGTGCTGAAGAACAGGCCGGTTTTGCGCATTTCATTAAATTGCATAAACAACTACGCCCACTGCTACACAGTGGCAAAGTGGTGCGAATTGATCATCATGATTCGGCAATGATGATCAACGGCGTGATAGCGGAAGACAAAACTGAAGCAGTGTTCCTGTTAAGCCAACTGGCAATGCCAACCTATTCATTATCGGGTTCGCTGCGTCTGCCGGGGTTACTGGCAGATAAAAACTACATCTTAAGCGTGTTGGAAAAACCGGCTCGTTTTGATGGTGGTGTGATGAAAATACAGCCGGAATGGCTGACTCAGGAAGAAACCGTTCTATCAGGTGAATGGCTGGGAAAAGTAGGTATTGCGTTGCCGGTGATGGACCCAGAGAGTGCAGTCTTATTCCAATTGAAAATACTGTAATCGCTTATAAAAATGGCCTGAATCGCTGCTTTAAATAACCGAAAATTTAAAGCAGCGTTATTCAGGCCGCTAAAAACTAATGTTTACTATCGGCTGGAATCTCACGTTTACCGACTGCGATCCCTTCCGCATTAAACAAATGGCAATCGTTCAGATGAACTCCTAACGAAATATATTCGTAAAGCCCGACCGATTTATCGCCCTGGATATGCACTTTAAAGCCGTCTTTACCGCAGTAATTACCAAACAGATATGTGGAGTTACCCAGTCGTTCAACCACTTCACTTTGGAATGAAAGCGAGAAATCGCCCTGATTGGCTTGGGTATGGATATGTTCAGGCCGGATACCTAAACGAACTTTTTCGCCCTGACTCACCAGATCTGCATTTACCGACAACGTAATGATCTGCCCGTCAGGTAAGCGCACCGATGCTTGATCGCCGTCTAAATCATCCACCAGTGCATCAACAAAATTCATTTTCGGCGAGCCGATAAATCCGGCCACGAATTCATTGGCCGGTGCATGATAAAGTTCTAGTGGCGAGCCAACTTGTTCAACATTCCCACTGCGCAGCACTACGATCTTATCGGCCAAGGTCATCGCTTCAACCTGATCGTGGGTAACGTAAATCATGGTGTTGCCTAATTCGTGATGCAGTTTGGCGATCTGCAAACGCATCTCCACGCGCAATTCGGCATCCAGATTTGATAATGGTTCGTCGAACAAAAACACTTTCGGATCGCGCACAATCGCACGGCCAATCGCGACACGCTGACGCTGACCACCCGACATATCTTTCGGTTTTCGATCAAGTAACGCTTCCATCTTTAATGTTTTAGCGGCAATAGCGACTCGCTTGGCGATCTCTTCTTTTGCCACGCCATTCATTTTCAAACCAAACCCCATGTTTTCCGCCACGGTCATATGCGGATAAAGCGCATACGATTGGAACACCATCGCGACACCACGATCAGCGGGGTCAACATCGTTTACTTTACTCCCGTCGATATAGAGCTCACCTTCGGTGATCTCTTCCAAGCCTGCCACCATGCGCAACAAGGTCGATTTACCACAGCCCGACGGGCCAACAAACACCACAAACTCACCGCTGCTGATTTGCAGATCAACACCATGGATCGTTTGATTTTTTTCATAACGTTTAACGACTTTACGCAGCGTAATATCAGCCATTATTCTGTCTCCATTTAAATAAGCCCGACGCGCTCGCGCATCAAGTGGAAAATTTATTCGACTACTAACGTGAGAGTCTGAGAGCCTAAGCGCCGACTGGTAAAAGTCACTACCGCATCACCGGTCTGCTTTCCGGCCTCAAGCCATAAACCAACCGCGCCACCTTTCAACACCAACTGTTCCGGCCCAATCACTTTGACTGGCCCAGTCACGGTTACCTGAATGATGTCATCAAGAAATGGCATCAAATTGCCATCTTGATCTAACGCTTCAATCGTGACTCGGGTCGCGGCTTTTTCATTGGCCGGTAGCCGTTGGTAATCTGATTTCACCCGTAATTTCGTGGCAATCGGGTTAGCCGACATC
>CAIZDF010000692.1 GCA_903931645.1 uncultured Tolumonas sp. | reverse complement strand
GCATGAATTTTAGACTGAACACGAACTGTTACTTCAGTCTGATTTTTGTCTACAAAATGCCAGTTTTCGCCGGTTGAAAGATAAGAATAACTCAGTGTTTCATGCTCAGTAATATCTTCCGGTGTTTTCGGTATTCCTTTTCGTGCCAGATAATCGGGGGACGCGCATAAAATCAATTCAATCGGTTTGATTTTTCTGGCTACTACCTGCGATGTTAATGACTGCGATATTCGGACTGCGACATCAATACCGTCGTAAGCGAGGTCGACCACTCGATCGGATAGGTCAATATCCAATTTTAAATCAGGATAACGACGCATAAATTCAGGCAATAAACGTGCTAATTCATGATTTCCATAAGAAAGCGGGGCGCTGATCCGTAGTAATCCTTTGGGTTGCACCGATTGTTGACCAGCGATAGCTTCCGCCTCAGACAAATCGTTGAGAATACTTTGTGCTCGGGAATAATATTCCTGCCCAGATTCCGTTAATGAAATACGCCGGGTCGTCCGGTTTAACAAGCGCGCGCCGAGATAACCCTCCAAACCACTGACCTGACGTGAGATAGCTGCCGTTGAGGTATCGTGCATTTCTGCTGCTGCGACGAAACTTCCACTATCGACCACTGCTACAAATGCCTGCATGGCTTTCATTACATCAATCATGCCCACCTCAATTGTTACATAAACAGTAATAGTATCTTTCTGGTTGTGTGCTTTTTATATTAATTATTACAACTAATATAAGCAACAAGGTCATCCACTTCAGATGACACCCAAACTAAATGAGAGAGACGAGGTATTTATGAACATTACAGTTATTGGCTCCGGCAACATGGGTTCTGCATTCGTAAAACAACTGACACAAGCGGGACACGATGTCTTTATCACCAGTCGAAACTCAGCCAAAGCACAAGAATTGGCACAGGCGTATGGTGCGACTGCGGTAACCGCCGATGTTGCAGATCAAGCCGATTTGCAGGTGTTGGCGACCAGTTTTAATGACGCCATTCCTGCACTGACTTCGCTAGGTGATATTAGCGGCAAAACGGTGATTGATATTACTAACCCGCTGACTGCGGATTACATGGGGCTCACTATTGGCCATAACACGTCAGCTGCCGAACAAATTGCCGCCGCCTTACCGGGCGTTAAGGTCGTTAAAGCATTCAATACCCTGTTTGCACAGGTTTTAAGTGAAGGTGCAGATTTTGGTAATGGTCAAACAGCCAGTGTGTTTGTGGCCGCTGATGACGCAACCAGTAAACAAACTGTACAAACCCTTGCCGAAGGGCTGGGTTTTAACGTGGTTGATGCCGGTCCGCTGAAAAATGCACGTTATCTGGAACCGCTGGCAGGCTTAAATATTTATTTCGGTTATGGCGCAGGACTGGGAACAAACATCGCGCCAGCTTGGCTTCACAAAGCGTAATGACGAAATTTTGTTAGCTGATTGTTTTTAATACTTAATTATTTTGGAGAACGGATATGAAAATTAAATTGACCCAGGTTGCTTTAGCTCTGATGTTGACTGGCTCGGCCACCGCCGCATTAGCGGAATCAAAAACAACCAATCCAGCTGACCGCGCTGAAATTGAAGCACTCAAAGCACAAGTGAACGCGATAGCGAAAACCAGACATATTGAAAAAAATAACTTAGCTAATTTTGATGATTTGGATTTCAACGTGTATAGCGGCCAGAAATGGGATGAACTGAGTAAAAGTCATGCGAAAGACATTACCGTACATTATCCAGACGGACATACGACCAAAGGCTTAGACAAGCATATTGAAGAACTCAAACCAATGTTTGTGTTTGCGCCTGATACTAAGATCAAAGAACATCCTATTCGTATTGCCTCCGGTGAATGGACGGCGGTGTCAGGCACCATTGAAGGCTCATTCTCAAAACCAATGCCTATCGGGGAAGGTAAAACGCTTCCTGCAACTGGTAAGAGTTTCAAAATAGGCATGGTGACGATTGGTCACTGGAACAAAAAAGGCGTGATGGATGAAGAGTGGTTAATGTGGGATAACCTGTCTTTCATGAAGCAGATCGGTTTGGCTCAATAACTGATTGAAAAAGAGTGGTCGTGTCGACCACTCTTTTTTTAACGTGAACGCCATATCCATTCACACAATTTGTCTTCTGAGGCTGCGTATCAATATTTGCTTACAAAAGAATATCTATTGCTATGCCATCGTTATGAAAAATATTAATTCGCGCCTGAGACCTTAGATATTAGTGCCTGCACATAGACTGGACCTTAAGAATTAAACATTTCAAAAATTCCATCTAAGGTCCTATTTTTCTTGGCTTTTCTTTGTTGTGATTTTTTCGCGTTCTTTGATATATATAACAAAGCCCATTCCAGCCGGACTGTTATTTCCGACCATGCCTGATGAATATAAGCTTCCAATATCGGTAATAACCAGACATCGACATTTTTCCCTGCTTTATAGACTGAAGCAGATGGCAGACTTTGCATCGCGATGTATCTACGGATGATCAGCGCCAGCAAACTGGCCCAAACTAAGCCTTCCATTATGGCCTGTTGACTCGTGGCAAAACGTCGCCAGTTGGTATCGGATTTCAACTCTTTAAACAGTAACTCAACTTGCCAGCGACACCGATAAATCATCATGATCTCATCTGCTGACCACTCCGTGGCGGGTAAATTGGTGACCCAGATACAAAATCGTTTTTCTTCGGCAAACCAACGACGGACTAATCGGAATTCATCCGCTCCTCGCTTGATTTTTAAGTCCAAAACCTCTGAGCGATTCGTTTTTCGGTCGATTTCTTTGAGTTTCAGACCGGCTAGTTTGGGTAATAGCCGACCTTGACCATTGCGTGCTTCGATTATCACTGGATTAAGGTTTTTACCGCCTCTGACGATGAATGAACCGCCATGCTCAGATAACTGACTGAAATAGTTGAAGTCTACATACCCGGCATCTGCCAGCAGTAACTTATTGCGCATCAGTTCAGTTTTCGGCAAATACGCCCGCTCTGAGGCTGTATCGGCAGTGATAGTCATGGTTTTCGGCATTTGATGTTTGAGCGACAACGTCATATGGCATTCAATCGCGGCGGGATGAGTCGGAAACCGGCTGGGGAAGACGTCCGCTAACCCATCATGAACGCGAAAAGAACTGCCATCTTGTAAGAGAATATCGTCAAAACAGTCGAGTTTGGTGTGCAACTTTGCTTTCAGTGCCCGAACAAACTGCCCAATCGCAAATTCGGTTAGCTTCTGCATCAATAATGCAAACGCTGGCTTTCGTAATTGATTATGAAAGGGCTTATAAGCCACAAACTGTTTTTCACTGAGGCTCATCCCATTGAATTGTCGATGAAGATCGGCGATAGCATGACAATTCCCTTTACTGAGAGCAGCAATCAGACTCAAGACTAACGATTGAGGTTCAATGGTCCGTTCACGTTTTAAGAAGCCAGTGTGTCTGGCGGTTCTGGTCATAAAGTCTGGACAGAAGAATTGCGATAGTTGGTGTTTTAAGGAGATAATCGTCATCGGCTTCATGGTTGATGAGAGAAGAGTTTGGCGACGATTATCTGATCATAAATGGAGCCATTTTTCTATCTGAAATAAAGACTTATCTCTTAAGATCCTGTCTATGAGCATGTGTATACGTAAAAACAGCTCTTGAATCAATGGCAAAATGGCAATGATGATTTTTCTTGAGTAATTTAGATTTAAATGTTTCTGGAAATGTGATGAAAAAGATGTCGTCTTCTTCAGATGAGAGAAATGCCATTACGGTAGTGTGGGGTTGACCGATAGCTTGAGTAACCAAAACACCGATCTTATTTTCTGCTTCAAGTAAATCAGGAATGGGTAAAGATGTTAACGGTGTAATCGGTAAGCTATTTGGTTTACGATTATCTGTTGGATGTTGATAATTATCCATTGCATAGCTATAGACGATTTTATTACCGTACCATAGTTCAAATTGAACGGGGATAACATAAACTCTATTTGCAGATACTTGTGTGACTTGGCCTTTATATGAACCCCGGTATACATGTAAATCTGCATCATACTCATCTATTCCAGTTCTGTTATCCAGATGAATTGTTACTCTGTCGCCGCTGGATAACTGATGGCCTTTCGGAAATGTCAGAATTAAGTTGTCATTATCCAGAATATCAACGCCACAGACATAAACTTTTTTGATTACCACCGAACCTCAGCCAATTTCAACAATCTCGCGGGCATCGCAGATGTTTTTATACAATCGGTTAATAATTGCGTCAGCATTCCTGCCATGTCATATCGACGATTGAATTTATAGCAAAATTCACCGAGATATCGCGGTAAATGCTTTCTCTTGATTGCATGGTAAGTGCCGTGCATAGCGTTTTTAACGTTACTTATCATCGTGTTAACCCAAGTAAAATAAGGCAATTTCACGCTGGCAGCACCGCCGCCAGTCACTATTTTCAAATGGTGGCTATCTGCTGATTCAATCGCGTTAAAACAGGATAATCCATCAGAGATAACCAAGGATGCAGACTCAATATGATGCGAAGCCCAATCCCTGATTTCGCCTTTACGGAAACCTGTCACCATGCTGAATCTCATCTTCATTGGATGACCTTCTTCATTCATGGCAACGGCAGCAACAAAAGGGCTTTTATTACTGGCACCTCGGCCTCGTTTTCCTTTTTTGACACCGCCCCAATAAGCATCATCCAGTTGAATAAAGCCAGATAAAGGAAGTTCATCGTCGCGCTCCTTCATAGCCTGCATAATTTTCTGCTTTAACCGCCAAGTCGCGTTATAAGAAATGCCCAATTCACGGGATAATTCAAGCGCAGAGATGCCATTTTTCTCTTGCGTGATCAGATAGATAGCAAGAAACCAGATAGTCAGGGGTAATTTTGTGCCTGCAAAGAGAGTCCCCGCAATCAGGGAAGACTGATGATGGCAGTGATTGCATTGGTACAGAGGTCTGGAGTTAAGATGGCAATATTGATCATAACCGCAATAGGGACAACGAAAACCGTTTGGCCAGCGTAATGAAAACAGATGTTTTCTGCATTGTTCTTCTGTTCCAAATTTGGCGATAAACGAATGAATACTGATGCTTTTTTGAAACTGGACTTTGTTTCTGGACATGGTGAATGTCCTCAATCAGTCTGATTTAATTAAGTATAGTTCTCAGGCTGACTATTGGTGGTAATCAAATAAACTTTTGTATCTATGCTATCGCTATAATTTGCTGCAATACCTAGTACTGGTGAACCTAAGAAAGACATTAATCCCGAATTACTGCTCATAAAGTTGTCCAGCTACAAAAAAAATCAATGTAGTACAGATAATACATCGAAAATCCAAAATAAATATACCGGATAACGTGGTTAAAATATCAAACGGAAAACTCGGTGGCTGGGATGCACTATCAATCAAAACGTATGCTGGAAATCGTTTAGGATATTCAGGCATAACCGGGGCTATGCCTGAATTGCATTAACCGCGTGGCCACATCGGTGCTGATACGGGGCCCCAACCTAAGAAATAGCCAAAGTGAATATTCATTTCGCCGATTGGCTCAATGAATCGGCTGTTACTTAATGGACCAGCATCGATTGCATCGAATCCCAACGATTGTACTAATGTTGAAACCTCTGCTTTTGCATCCGCATTATCAGCGGCAACGAAAACCTGCAGCGTTTTTCCTGCACGCGCTTCGCTTGGTAATAACTGCGCAAAAATAGTGTTAAACGCTTTTACGACCTTCGCCTGTGGGGCCAATTTCTGGATCTCTTCTGCAGCGGACGTGGTGTGGCCCACTAACAGACCCTGAAAATCAGGCGTAATGGGGTTTGAGATATCGATGAGGATTTTCTTCGACAGATCACCGGCTGCTTTCAGCGTTTCTTCTGCAAAAGGGAATGGGATTGCCAGAATGACGATATCAGCCATTTTTACTGCCGCTTCAATATCACCACCGACTACACCATGACCAATTTGTGAGGCCAGCGTGGCGGCTTTCGCCATATCGCGGCTGCCAATCGTTACTTCATGTGTTGACTGAGCAAGAATAGATGCCAGACCTGAACCCATATTTCCTGTGCCAATAATTGCGACTTGCATTGTTTTTCTCCTCGATGAATAGGCAATCACTATAAAAAGGAAGGCTGGAATGGATAAATATTCATCTTGATTCAACACTTGTAATGAATCATTTCCAATGCAATTGAAAACATTTTGTTGTTAATGTGGAAACATTTCGGCTATTTATCCCAATGATCAGTTCCTTTATGGTGAATTGATTTCAGTCTGAGATTGCCCGTGAACGGTGCCGTTGCATGAACTTGCACCCAATGTGATGTGGAGAAAGGAATGGATCGTTTATTCAGCATGGCTGTGTTTGTAAAAGCCGTAGAGCTAGGCTCATTTTCTGCGGCAGCTGATGCCTTGCAAATGTCACCACAGCTTGTTGGGAAAAATGTGCGCATGCTGGAGCAGCACTTAGGTGTGCGATTGCTAAACAGAACCACCCGCAGTCAGCAT
>CAIZDF010000691.1 GCA_903931645.1 uncultured Tolumonas sp. | reverse complement strand
GGCGTTTTATTACGGATATTTGGCTCAGTAATGCGGTGGCGGCGTCTCTTCGCTTTGACTCGCCACTTGACTGACAACCATCTCTTTCATGCGGGTTGCGATCAAACCCATCTGATGGCGTAACTTATCCATATCTTGCTGTTGCATGGCAAGTGCTTGGTTAAGTTGTTCAATTGTATCGTCTTGGAAAGCTAAGCGGCTTTCTAGTTCTTCAATCCGATCTTCCAGATGTTTGTTTAGCTCGTTTATATGTGACATCAGTACGCTCTTTGGTATTTATCCTCTGCATTATATTCCGTATCATTTTTCTAACAATTACCTTTATTTGCCTGTTGTTCATTTACAACTGGCGTTAGTATAAGGCGCTTGCCTAGGTCAGCCTCTCTTTACCGATAAACAGAGAGCCGGAATCCTTCTCGTGGAGAAAATAATGCAAAAAATGATCAAGATGTCTTTGTTGGCGGTTGCGGTTGCAGTATCCATGACTGCTTGTCAGAAAGATGAGCCAAAAGCACCAGTTGCCGACAAAGTTGAGTTAAAAACATTTGAACAACAATCTGCCTATGCGATTGGTTTGTCTATGGGCCGTTATATTAATTCAACACTTTCCCGCCAGCAGGATTTGGGCGTGAAATTAGATAACGCTATGATCATGAATGGCGTGAAAGATGGTCTGGCGAAAAAAGCCCAGATGAGCGACGCTGACATTGAAAAAGCGCTGAAAGCTTATGATCAAAAGGTCAACGAAGCCGCGACTAAAAAAGCTGAAACTGATGCCAAATCAAGTTTAGAGAAAGGTAAAAAATACCTGGACGATAACGCGAAAAAAGCGGGTGTGACAGTAACGCAATCCGGTCTGCAATATGAAGTGTTGAAGATGGGTACTGGTGAAAAACCAAAAGCCAGCGATGTAGTTCGTGTGCATTATCTGGGTACTCTGCCTGATGGCACTAAATTCGACAGTTCTTATGACCGTAAAGAACCGGCTGAATTCCCACTGGATCACGTCATTCCAGGTTGGACTGAAGGCGTGCAGCTGATGCCAGTTGGTTCTAAATTCAAATTCACTCGTCCTGCCGCACTGGCTTATGGCGAACAGGGCGCTGGTACTATTCCACCAAACTCTGTGCTGGTATTTGAAGTTGAATTGCTGGAAATCGTAAAAGATCAGGTTAAAGCTGCTGGTGCACCAGCTAAAACTGAAGCTAAAAAATAAGTCTGCTTATTTGATGACCCCATCACTGGGGTCATCAATCTTTATGTGTTTCGCCTAATACAAACTCCCGCGTTTCATTTTCCTCTTCAGTATTGACCATCTGCATTCCCATTTTTTTCAATAAAGCGATAGAGGCTAAATTTTTGATATTACAGGTGGAATACACGGTAACTTGAGGATGATTCTGCTGCCATTCATTGAGTATGCAAGATATCGCTTCGGTCGTTAAACCTTGCCGCCAATATGCTGAGCTTAACCAATAACTCAGTTCCACACGCCCTGCTTTTGATTGTAAAGTGACTAATCCGATCAGAGCATTTCTTTTGGTATCTCGGATGGCATAACAACAACCTTTCCCATTCTGATGTTGTTTTTGTTGTTCGATAGTCCAGCGCAATAACTGGTTGTCTGATGTCGGCATCAGACAATTATGGCTCGCCTGAATAAAAATTGGGTCGCTTGTTATTTCGCGGATCGCGGCCACATCTTGTAAGGCCAGCGGCTGTAAACATAATCGGCGTGTGAATAGCGGTGGCATCATACGAATAACTGACTGATACTAAATACAGAATGAGGTTTAATCTTAACCTGTATTATTCGAGCGGAGGTGCATTATGTTCATTGTTTCTATCACTTATAAAACCGATATTGCACAGATTGAAGCGCATATGGATGCGCATAAAACCTATTTACAAGAACAATATGAGGCTGGTCATTTTATTGCTTCCGGGCGCAAAGTGCCCAGAACAGGCGGTATTATTCTGGCGCGCTCTGAAAGTATGGAGACACTG
>CAIZDF010000690.1 GCA_903931645.1 uncultured Tolumonas sp. | reverse complement strand
GTTATTGAGTATTCAGGGCGTCACTCAGCCTGGAAAAGCGCCTTGTACTTATTAATTGCACCCGTTGCCTATAGTCTTGTGGATGTTGCTTTGGATGGCTGGGCTAAATTTATCAATTCGCCCTACCATTTGATTTATTGGGCATTTTCTGTTCTATTGGCACTGCTCACCTATTGGCGCTCAAGACAGCAGTCGCTTGTCCATCTACAGACCATCCTGATGAACCTCTTGCGTGTCTCGCTCTTTCCTTCGCTCTATTTTTTTGCAGAATGGTATTCGACGGAAATTGCCAGAGTTTTGACTTACGCCTCATTCATTGAGTATTGGAGTCTGCCCGGCCATGCCTATATTCTTTCCAGTTCACTCATGTTCGGTTTTCTGATCGGGGTGAGTGAGGCATCCAGGAATCAGTCTTTTGCGCTGTTACAGCACATTGCAAAACGTTTACATGAATTAACCGGCTGGTCTTTCGATGAAGCCTTTACGGAGTCAAGTGTGGAAGGGGTGGTCTCGATTCAAGGGCAACGTACACAGAAAATCATCCTTTTCATGGACATTCGTGGATTTACTCAGTGGAGCGAAAAACATCAATTACAGGAAATCATAGCCATGCTCAACGAATATTATGAAACCGCCGAGCAATGCATCGTCAATGCCGGAGGAGCAAAACCCCAGTTTACGGGGGATGAGGTGATGACATGGTTTGCACCTGATAACAATTTGCTCGAGCGCATTCAGGCGCTGAAGAAAATGAGTATCGATCAACTAAAACAATCTGGTTTGACGGTGGGGATAGGCGTTCATTACGGTGAAGTGATAGAAGGGCTAGTCGGCTCAAACACCACCAAGGCCATCAGAATTACTGGAGATCCGGTTAACACCTGTGCGCGGATTTGTAGTGCAGCGTTACCGGGAGAGCTATTGTTATCAGAAGACGCCACCGGTGTACTGAAGCTGATAACCACCGATCATGAAGCACGTCAGGTGGTAGCCAAGGGAAAGCAACAGACCTTAAAAGTGTATGGGTTCATTTAACATTTTCATATTTTCTTCGACGATGCAGATTTTAAGAGCTCAAACCCACCGGCTATAGCCAGCAATTGTTTGGTGAAATCGCTACGAGAATTTTTGCACGTAACTTTGCTGTCAGCGCTGTGCTATAAAGGGCGCAGATAATCTGTGCTAAATTTTAGTCGATGCTTTTTCCGGTTGAGTGGGGTGACTGATTGATGTTACAATACGAGTTGCATCGGAATTAGCCGGTGTAAATTTCCCATTCGCGCAAGTTGGGGTGCTCGTAAGAGTCAGGCTGGCGAATGGTAGTTATAACCCTTACGATAGGAATAAACATGGCTGTAACAATGCGTCAAATGCTGGATGCTGGTGTTCACTTTGGTCACCAAACCCGTTTCTGGAACCCTAAGATGGCACCGTTCATCTTTGGTCATCGCAACCGTATTCACATCATCAACCTGGAAAAGTCCGTAGCGCTGTTTGCAGAAGCAGAAAGCTATGTACGCAAATTGTCCGCGAAAAAGGGTACCGTCCTGTTCGTTGCGACTAAGCGTCAGGCACGTGATATTTTGCAAGAAGAAGCTGTTCGAGCAAATTCCCCATTCGTTAATCACCGCTGGTTGGGCGGTATGTTGACAAACTACAAGACGGTTCAATTGTCGATCAAGCGTCTGCGTGAACTGGAAGCTATCATGGCTGACGGCGGTGCAGAAGGCCTGTCCAAGAAAGAAGCGCTGGTATTGAACCGCGAACTGGAGCAGTTGAACCGCAGTCTGGGCGGTATCAAGGATATGCAAGGTCTGCCTGATGTATTATTCGTGATCGACGTCGGCTACCAAAAGGGTGCGGTTGTTGAAGCGAAGAAGCTGGGTATCCCTGTTATCGGTATCGTTGATACTAATAATTCGCCATTGGGCGTTGATTTCGTGATTCCTGGTAACGATGACTCTACACAAGCGATTCGTTTGTATGCTCGCGGTATCGCTGATGCGATTCTGGAAGGTCGCGCGCAGGCATTGAATGAGCTGGTTCAGCAAGTTGCTGAAGAGCCGACAGAACAAGTAGCTTAATTTAAAATTGAGCGCAGAAAGGGGCGCAAGCCCCTTT
>CAIZDF010000689.1 GCA_903931645.1 uncultured Tolumonas sp. | reverse complement strand
TAATGGGCAACACTACCGATTGCATCTTCTGGATCCCACAGATTGATATGGCCGTCGTGATTGAAATCGACAGCAAACGATTTATAGGACGATGGCATGAATTGGCAATACCCCATAGCGCCAGCGAAAGAGCCGCGCAGTTCATGGGCATCAACATGCTCATCACGCGCCATCAGCAGGAAGGTTTCCAGTTCACGACTGAAATATTCTGAACGACGAGGATAGTCGAAGGAGAGGGTAGCGAGGGCATCAAGCAAACGTGTTTTTCCGAGCACCCGACCCCAGCGGGTTTCTACACCAATGATACCAACGATGATTTCCGGTGGTACACCATATAACTGATAGGCTCGATCAAGCGCGGCTGCATGTTGTTGCCAGAACGCGACACCATTCTTGATATTATCTGGTGTAATGAATTGCTTGCGGTAACGCAGCCAAGCACCGGTTGGGCCAGACGGGCGTGAACTGGGTGTTGGTGCCTGGCGGTCCATTAAACTGATCACCGAATCCAAACGTTTGGCGTGGCTAATCCAGTATTCGAGCTGGTTGCGGTCATAATGGTGTTTGTCCACCATATAATCGATAAAACGTAGTGCATTTTCGTTGTGCGCAAAATCGCCGCCAGTCAGTGCTGCGCCATCAGGCAGATTGTCTGAATGTGGGGCGGTCATTGTGACATTGCTGTTGTTCTGAGAAGACGATTGGTTCGTGTCGTTATCATGACTACTGCAGGCGGAAATCAGAGGGATCAGAGCTAATAAAGGAATTAAAGTGCGCATGGAATTTCCGTATCTCCGGCGTGAAAACTGAATAAGGCGCCCTGTCCTTACCGGTTGGGGCTGATGCCACAAGACAGGGATCGAGACTTTACCGCTGAAAGCCGGTCAATGGAATGTTTATACGCACATTATGGGTATTGGTTGTTGCTTTGATATCGAAAAATCTCGGATGTGATATTGTTTGACCGTATTAATTGCACCATCACTGATCTGATACACCCAATACCATCCGGTATAAAATTGAGCAGTATGATGGCAATCTTATTGTTATCAACTCAAAGGATGCAGCATGAAAATTGGAATCGTAGGTTCAGGTAATATTGTCAGAACATGCCTTGACGCCATTGCTCAGATCCCATCGATCTCGTGTGAAGCGGTAGTGGTGCGGGAAAGTAGCCGAGCCAAGGGAGAATCCTTAGTTCAAGAGTTCGGCATCAATAAACTCTATACCGACTATGCTGCATTTCTGTCTGATCCGACTATTGATATTGTTTACATTGGGATCACGAATAACCTGCATTATGAATATACGCTAGCGGCATTGAATGCCAATAAGCATGTGATCTGTGAAAAACCATTTACATCTAATTATGCAGAGTTGTTAACTTTGTCCACGCTGGCAAGAAAGAATAATTTATTCTTATTCGAGGCGATCACTACTTTATATTCACCTAATGTTCAATTTATACAAGAAAACATCAACAAGCTTGGTGATATAAAATTAGTGCAATGTAATTACTCTCAATATTCCAGCCGTTATTCGCAATATTTGGCTGGTACGGTATTGCCGGCGTTCGACCCGGCCATGTCAGGGGGGGCGCTTTATGATATCAATATCTATAATTTACATTTCACTTGTGCGTTGTTTGGTGCGCCACTTTCTGTGGCATATCATGCAAACATAGGGTTTAACGGCATTGATACCTCTGGTGTGCTGCTGTTAACGTACGCTGATTTTATTGCCGTTTGTTGTGGCGCTAAAGATTCGCAAAGCCCTAGTCATGCAACAGTGCAAGGAACAAAAGGTTATTTAAAGCTCACCAGTGCGCCGAATACGGCCAGGTCGGTGGAATGTTGTTTTGATAATGAATTATCGATAGTTGATAAAAATAAATATGAAAATCATATGGTCTATGAGTTTATGAATTTCGAAGCTATGCTCATGCAAAATAATTATGCGCATTGTTACAAAAACCTAGATCATTCTTTAATTGTTTTAAATGTATTGAATGAAGCCAGAAAACAGGCAGGTATTCATTTTCTTTCTGATAGTTATAGTTTGTAAGCACAAAAATAAACTGTTGGCTAAAAAAGCCAGGGTAAGAGCATGAGTGCTCAGTTTTTGTCCATTGCGTTAATTCCAGCCAAAATTACTTGTTCCAGATAATCGCTATTCATGGCGGCTATCTTCTGTTTGCGTCTGATG
>CAIZDF010000688.1 GCA_903931645.1 uncultured Tolumonas sp. | reverse complement strand
GCTAATTGATTTGCTTGAATCATCTTTTTAAACCTCGTCTTCCTTTAAACCTTGTCATCCTTTCACACCGCCAGCAGTCAAACCGCCGACAATACGTTCCTGAAACCACGCCACCACCAACACGACCGGCACCATCGCTATCACCAATGCAGCGGAGATAATGGGCCATGGGAAGGTGAATTCGCCTTGATAGAGCACAATACCAACCGGCAAAGTGCGCATTGTCATTGAGGCGTTTAATGACAAGGCCAGTAAGAATTCATCCCACGCATTAACGAACGCCAAAATGCCTGCAGTAACAACGCCCGGCATCGACAGTGGCAACACCACATGCCACAGCGCCCCCAGTCGTGAGCAGCCATCCACCATCGCTGCACTTTCAAGATTTTTGGGAATGGATTGGAAGAAGCTAATCAACACCAATGTGCAAACCGGTAAATTCAGCACGGTATACGGCAAGATCAGCGCTAAATAACTATTCAGCAGACCTAATGAACGCATGGTCTGAAACAGTGGCACCAACAACGTAACCAATGGAAATGTTGAAGCACCGATGATCAGCGCCATCACGATGCGACGCCCCGGTATTTCCAGACGCGCCAGTGCATACGCGGCCAATGATGAAACAACCAGCGTCAACAGGGTCGAACACAGCGCGACCCAAACACTGTTACCAATAAATGTCAGTAATGGTTGTTGCACAAAAACCTGATGAAAATTTTCTAATGTGGGATCTTGCGGCCAGTAGGTGATCGGCTTATTCACCAGTTCCACATTGGATTTCAGCGACGTTGCCAGCATCCACAACAATGGCGTTACGCCGTTAATGAACATGGCAACAACCGCAATGTGAGTCAGTGAGTTACGCGGCCAGAATTTGAATTGCATCGTTTAAGCCTCCCGACCGATATAACGCAGGTAAACTGCTGAGACCAGCATCGACAAGACAAACATGGCAACCGCCAAGGCTGAGCCATAACCAACATCGAGATAATCGATAGTCATTTTGTGGATATACATCGCCAGCGTTTCCGTTTCATAACCGGGACCACCATGCGTCATGGTGAATGGCACATCAAAGGTCTGAAATGCGGTAATAGTGCGAAAGATCAGCGCAACGATCATCGACGGTGCCAGCATCGGCAAGGTGATATGCCAGAACTGCTGCAGGCGGGAAGCCCCATCGACCGTTGCAGCCTCATAGAGCGATCTCGGGATCATCTGTAAGCCCGCCAGTAAGATCAGCGCCATAAATGAGGACGTTTTCCAAATGATCGTCAGCCAGATCGCAATTTTTGCCTGCGTTGGTTTAGTCAGCCATAGCTCAGGCTCAAAACCCAAACGCGTTAAAATATCGTTCACTAAACCATGGTCGTAGTTGAAAAACCAAGCTGAAATCAGGCCGGTAAAAGAGAGTGGCAACGCCCAAGGCAGCAGTAATGACACCCGAACTAACGCCCGTTGACGAATAGGCAAATTTGCCAACAAAGCCAGCCCCAACCCGACAACTAATGCACCGGGAACCGTGACAATGGCAATCCAGATCGTATTCTTCAGTGATGACCAAAACTCAAGGTCATACCAAATATCCTGATAATTACGCCAGCCAACAAATGGCGGTGTTGCATCAGTCGCATCTGCCAGACGTAATTCGAAAAAACTATTTACGAGTAAACGCCCTATCGGATAAACCACGATCAGCGCCAGTAACAAAAAGGAAGGCAGTAACAACCACCACCCTAATGTGCTTTCACTTAAGTCGCGCCATTGGCGTCTTTTTTTCAGATCCAGCATGATTGCATATGCCTATACATCTATAAAAAAGGGAGCAGCAAAACGCTGCTCCCGGTTTATCAACGCGCGATACGACGCAGACCAGCACTGATCGTGTCGACCGTCTGTTCCGCAGTCTGAGTTCCCGCTAATGCCGCACTGGTTTGCGTGCGGATCAGATCAGAGATCTCGCCATAGCGAGCATGAATTGGGCGCACTTTGGCTGATTTCACCCCGCTTGTGCATCCGCAAACCAAGGCACCGCTTTCAGCACCTCTTTGTCTTCATACAGTGATGGATACACCGGCAAAATAGAGCCTTCAATCGCAAAGCGTTTGCCAATTTCAGGCTGTGAGAGATAACGCGCCAGTTTCACTGAATCGGCTTTATGTTTGGAGTAAGCAGAAACCCCCCATTGCCAACCGCCAGCGCAACTGACTGATTCACCGCCTTTCAGTGCCGGTAATTGAGCAACGCCGATCTGATCTTTGACTTTAGAATCCGCATCATTTTGGAATTTAGACCATGCAAAACCCCAATTGATACCGAACAGTACTTGGCCGGCTTTAAATTCGTTTACTGTGTCACCAGTCTTCACTTCCGCCGTATTTTTCTTCGAAACACCCTGCTCTACTAAACTGAGCCAGCTATTCAAACCTTGTACCGCGGCTGATTTTTCCAACTCACTATGACCCTTAGTCTTCTGAATGGCCTTGCCTTGGCTCCAATATGGCAACAGGAAAGTACACACGGTGCCTTCGATCGGTGCACCTTGGAAACTCAAGCCTTGCAGATCTGGTTTACCTTCGCCTTTTTGTATTGTTTTTGCGACGGTCGCCAATTCATCCCATGTCTTAGGCACTGGCAGGTTGTATTTTGCTAACAGATCTTTTCGGTAATACAAAAACATCGAATCAGCCGTAAATGGTAGCGCTACCAATTTACCATCAACAATATTCGCCGAAGCGTTTGAAGGTAAATATTTAGCCAGCTGTGCTTTTTTATCTTTACCCAGATAAGCGTCTAATGGTTCTAACCAGCCCGCTTTGGCATATTGTGCCGGATTAACGATATCCAGCGCTAATACGTCGATTTTGTCATCTTTCGCGCTTAATACCGTGGAGAGATATTGACGTTGTAATTCAGATGTTGCGCCGCCAGTTTCCACTTTCACTTTAATATCAGGGTTCTGACGCTCAAAATCATCCAAAACACCCCGCAAGATATCGGGGCGCTGGTTGCTGCCTCCAGCAAATATAGTTAACTCTTCTGCATAAACAGATTGTACTGCTGCTGAAATAGTCAGAGCCAGTAACATCTTCCCTTTTAATGACGCCATATTAAAACTCCCTATTGCTATATCAGTAATATTATTGCCCGTGCATCTTATTATTACTGCGCTGAAAATAGCCAATATGTCATTATAAATTTGTTAAATAACCTTATATCAAAAATAAAACCACCAAAAATCAATATTCGGATATGCATATCCAATCGGTGGATATGCATTTTTTTGCTATCGATATAAATTCAAGTTTTTTTGATTAACAGAAATTTACGGTATAAATCACTCACCTGCCGAAGCAGTGAAATTTTAAATATTTAATTAAAACAGTTTTGACCCACATAAATTTAATATAGAAGGATCTAATCATGATTAAACGTCTGTCTCTGGTTGCTTTGGCTGTATTTGCGGCGGGCAATGCAAATGCAATTCAAGTAGTAAAAGATGCTAAAAATGATGTGCAAGTGACCGGCCTTGCTTATGCAGGGCATATTTTTGGCGACCAGAAAAACAGTGCGCTATACGGCGACAATACATTTCTGCGCTTTGGCGCCGATGCTAAAACAGAAATTAATGATCAATTAACAGCTATCGGTAAATATGAAG
>CAIZDF010000687.1 GCA_903931645.1 uncultured Tolumonas sp. | reverse complement strand
TGATCGGCGTTACGCACACCCCAGTATAAATAGGTGCGGCGAGGCATTTTGTTATCAACCAGATATTGCAAAATGGAGCGGGCATAGCTGTAACCTGTGCCGCCAGCAATCAACAGTATCGGGCGTTCACTGTGTTCACGCAGATAGGCATTACCTAATGGCATTTCCACTTCGATTTTGCCATCAGCACGTAATGCTTCCAGCACCTGTCCCGGATATTTGTTACCGGGTGTGGCGCCGATCTGCAGTTCCAGCACATTGCCACGGCTCGGTGAACTGGCAATCGAGAAGGAGCGGTGATCTTTTTCCCCCATGATCACTTGCAGATATTGCCCCGGTTTGTAAGCAATCTGTTGCTCAGGGATCAAGCGAACATGCCAGATGTGTTCCGCAAACTCATGCAGAGTTTCCAGATGACAGACAGTGCGTGCCATAGCATTCCTCGTAATAATGTTCGTTCTGAGTGGCTGGGTTATGGTGCTAATCTAAAATACCCAGCGAATCCCAGAGTTCATCAACACGGTGTTTCACCGCTTCGTCCATATGAATAGGGGTTCCCCATTCACGCTGTGTCTCACCCGGCCATTTGTTGGTGGCATCCAGACCCATTTTAGATCCTAAACCGGCCACCGGTGAGGCAAAGTCCAGATAATCAATCGGCGTATTCTCTATAAGCGTAGTATCTCTGGCCGGATCCATGCGCGTAGTAATGGCCCATATTACGTCATTCCAGTCACGCGCGTTAACATCATCGTCACAAACAATCACAAACTTGGTATACATAAACTGACGCAGAAAACTCCATACCCCCATCATCACGCGTTTGGCGTGGCCGGGGTAACGCTTCTTAATAGTGACTACGGCCATGCGGTACGAACAGCCTTCCGGCGGTAGATAAAAGTCTACAATTTCAGGAAATTGCTTCCGCAGTAGCGGTACAAACACTTCATTTAATGCCACACCCAGCATGGCCGGTTCATCCGGTGGACGTCCGGTGTAGGTGCTGTGATAAATGGCGTCTTTACGCATGGTCATGTGAGTAATGGTGAAGACCGGAAACTCATCGACTTCATTATAGTAACCGGTGTGATCGCCATACGGCCCTTCCGGCGCCATTTCACCGGGCATCAGATAACCTTCCAGCACAATTTCGGCACTGGCTGGCACATCCAGATCACAGCTTAATGCTTTGACTACCTCAGTACGGCTTTGACGCAGCAGACCAGCAAAAGCGTATTCGGACAAGGTATCCGGTACCGGCGTTACCGCGCCTAAAATAGTGGCCGGATCAGCCCCAATAGCGACCGCAACTGGGTAGGGCTCGCCAGGATGCGCTTCTTGCCATTCACGAAAATCAATGGCACCACCGCGGTGATCCAACCAACGCATCACCAATTTGTTTTTCGCGAGCAGCTGTTGGCGATAAATGCCAAGGTTCTGGCGTTTCTTGTAAGGGCCACGGGTGATCGTCAGCCCCCAGGTAACCAGTGGGGCCACATCACCGGGCCAGCAGTGCTGCACGGGGAGCTGGTATAAATCCACCTCATCACCGGTTAGCACAATCTCCTGACAAGGTGCTTTACTCAGGCGTTTGACCGGCATGTTCAGAATTTGTTTAAAAAGTGGCAGCTTATCGAACAGATCGCGTAAGCCTTTTGGTGGCTCCGGCTCTTTCAGCATCGCCATCCATTCTCCGACATCGCGCAGTGCGCTGACATCCTCTTGCCCCATGCCCCAAGCCACTCGCTGTGGTGTACCGAACAGGTTGGCTAATACGGGATGACGCGAACCTTTCGGGTTTTCAAACAGCAAAGCCGGGCCTTGCGCACGTAAGGTGCGATCGGCAATTTCGGTCATTTCCAGATAGGGGTCGATCTCCTGCGAGATGCGTTTGAGTTGGCCGCGTTCTTCCAGCAGACGTATAAAATCACGTAAGTCACGGTATTTCATCAGGGTTACCGGTCAATAAAACTGAGTTGATTATACGAACAGTTCACCGATTTGGCTTGCTGCGGACAACACGGATCGATGATAAACTTTGATCTGCTGGCCAAATTCCTGAAACGATCCCATGACTGAACCGCTACAAGCCGAATTATTGGCTAAAGTATCCCGCACCTTTGCGCTGACGATCCCTCAGCTACCAGCGCCATTGGCCGATTGGGTGGGTAATGCCTATCTGTTATGCCGGATCGCCGATACCATCGAAGATGAGCCAACGCTCTCTTGTGAAGATAAAACCAATTTTATTCAGCTATTTCTGGATGTGCTGTCAGGTAAACAACCGGCGGAATGCTTGCATCAGCAACTCTCGCCGCATCTATCGTCGGGTACATCAGCCGCAGAACAAGAGTTGATTGCGCAAACCGTCAGCGTCATCGCGCATTACCAGCAATTCCCCGCAGAAGTGCAGCAAATCTTATTACGCGGCGTGGAGATCATGAGTCACGGCATGACCCGTTATCAGACGCTGGCGTCCCCGCATGGGTTAGATGATCAAACTGCATTAGATCACTACTGCTATGCGGTGGCTGGTGTGGTCGGTGAAATGCTGACGGCCTTGTTTATTGCTTATCGCCCGTCATTGAACGCGCAGCGCGAAGAGCTGGCGGCGCTTTCTGTGTCATTTGGCTTAGGTTTGCAGCTGACGAATATCCTGAAAGATGTTTGGGATGATGCGAAACGTGGTGTGTGCTGGTGGCCGCAAACACTGGTGAGTCAACAAGGCATCGTCTGGCCGCCGAGCGGTAACCCGACATTGATCGCGAGTCGGCAGGAATTAGTTGCCATTGCCCATGGCCATCTGCGCGATGCGCTGGAATATACACTAGCCATTCCCGCAGAAGAGCAGGGGCTGCGGCAGTTTTGTTTATGGGCGATTGGTATGGCCGTATTAACGCTGCAAAAGATCCAGCATTCGGATGCTTATCTTACCGGCCACAACGTCAAAATTACTCGTAGCGCAGTACGGAATGTTATTCTCGCTTGTCGTGTAACAGGGCGTTATGATCGTGGCCTTCGACTACTTTTTGCATGGTGGTCACGTGGCTTGGCGTGTCAGCGCCGCTGTAGCCAGAAGCTATACCAGACCGTGAGTTGTTGGTAAGCTACAAACATAACTCATGAATACTATTTTTCTGCATCAGGAGAAACACCATGCAATGTCACCGTATCGAAGAACTGCTGGAACT
Organism: uncultured Tolumonas sp.; assembly: GCA_903931645.1. Classification (GTDB taxonomy): domain Bacteria; phylum Pseudomonadota; class Gammaproteobacteria; order Enterobacterales; family Aeromonadaceae; genus Tolumonas. The sequence continues at coordinate 3,053 of CAIZDF010000687.1, read as the reverse complement.
ATTACAAGCAGAATGGCTGCAAGATCAAGATCTGACTTTGCTGCAATTTTTACAAAAAGTGGCTAATGAAGCTGGTTTTCCTGATGCGCTGGAAACCATCAGCGACGACACCCTAATCTATCAGCTGAAAATGCGTAGCCGTGGCGAAACTGAAATGATCCCCGGTTTGGCCAAAGACGCCGTCCCCGATTTTAAAGAAGCGATCCTGCGTGCCCGAGGCATCATCAAATAAGGCTTACATGCAATCTTCATTTCAGTTTCAATCGCTTACCCCAGAGCTGGTCTTGTCGGCTCTGGCGGCACAAGGGTTATATCCCGAATCTGGTTTAACGCCTCTTAATAGCTATGAAAACCGTGTTTATCTGTTTCAGGCAGAAGATCGCCAGCGTTATGTCATCAAATTCTATCGCCCGGAACGTTGGAACCAAGCACAGATAAAAGAAGAACATCAGCTCACTCACTATCTGGTTGAGCATGATGTCCCCGTACTTGCGCCTTTGATCTGGCAAGGGGAATCGCTGCTATATATAGATGGTTTCTACTATGCGATCTGGCCATATCGCGCTGGGCGTGCCGTCGAACTCGATAATATGATGCAGTTGGAAGCAGTAGGGCAGGCGTTAGGGCGCTGGCACAGTTGTGTCGCTGACTATACGCTGGAACACCGCCCGGCTTTTAATGTGAGTAACCGTCTGACGCGCCCAGTGGATTATTTACTGCAACATCAGCCATGGGGTAAAACGCAAAAACCATGGCCCGCATTACTGGTGCAATTGCAGCAGCAATTACAGGAACATGCTCTGTTTACTGTTCCGCAGTTAGCAATACACGGCGATTGTCACGCAGGGAATATCCTGTGGCGTGATGCACCTGCATTATTGGATCTGGATGATTGCGTCATGGGGCCAGCCATTCAAGATATCTGGATGTTACTGTCCGGTGATGCCACAGAACAACGGCAGCAGATCTATACCATTCTTGATGGTTATGAAGCGTTCTGTGAGTTTGATGAACGCCAGCTGAGTTATATTGAACCCTTGCGTACACTACGGATGCTTAATTATCTGGTCTGGTTGCATCAGCGTTGGCAAGATCCTGCTTTTCCATTGGCTTTTCCTTGGTTCAATGCCGATGATTACTGGCACCGCCAATTCCAACTATTGAGTGAACAGGCACAATTGTTAAAGCAGACCCCACCGGTTATGAATAGCTACAACTGTTAGTCTGTGTTGAGCGATGACGATCGTGTAGGAAGGGAGTATCATTCTGCGCGTCGTTATAAAAGGTGAGAATCAACGTGAACATCCTGCTTTTTGATTCCGGTATGGGTGGGCTATCTATTTATCAGGAAGTCCGCCGTCGTCTGCCCGAACATCGCTATGATTATCTGTTTGATAACGCCTTCTTCCCTTATGGTGAACAACCGGAACATATCATTGTTGAACGTTGTTGTTCGCTGATCACGCAACTGGTGCATGAACGCCAGATCGATCTGGTTGTCATCGCCTGCAATACCGCCAGTACTATTACCTTGCCAGCCTTAAGAGCGGCGTTATCGATTCCGGTCGTCGGTGTAGTTCCCGCGATCAAGCCTGCCGCCATTCTGACACAGAACCGTTGTATCGGTTTATTAGCAACCCCTGCGACGGTACAACGTCCGTATACCTCACAACTGATCGCCCAATTTGCTGCGCATTGTCAGGTATTAAAACTGGGTGTCACCGAGCTGGTGATCCAGGCCGAACGTAAGATGGCGGGGTATGCAGTTGATGAGCAGGCTATCCGTCATGCACTACAACCATTAACCGACCATTCATTACCACCGGATACACTGGTGTTGGGTTGTACGCATTTCCCGCTGTTGAAAGAAGAGCTCTACCGCATCATGCCGGGTGTCCAGCTGGTCGATTCCGGTGCTGCAATTGCCAAACGGGTCGCCACGTTATTACCGCACACGGCAAGCACTATCACTGACATGATCAATGGCCAGGCGTATTGCACGTTACTGGATGATGACGCGCATAAAAAAAGCCGCATTCTCATTGAATACGGCTTCCATTCATTGCAGCTATTTGAACTTATGAACTAAAGCTCAGCTGAATTCGAGCTTTCATCTTCCGGCTTCAGCTCTTTCTTTTCATTTGCTTCGCGTACTTTCAAGGTGCGCTGCAAATATTCGGTCTCATTCAGTGTCGCAATGGCAGAATCAGCAGCTGCCGCTGGCATCTCCACAAAACCATAGCCCCGACGTTTACCTGTATCACGATCTTTCACCAGACGAACCGACAACACCAAACCATGTTCGGCGAATAAGCTACGGATCGCCGCTTCGTTTGCTCGGTATGGCAAGTTACCCACATAAATTGTTTTCACTTCACCCGCATAATCTGCACGAGTGATTACCGCTGTATCGTCGTTCTGTTCAATGTCTCTGACTGGGGATGTTGCTTTTGCAGCTGAAGACTTAACTGGTGCAACGGGTTTGGCAGAAGTAATAGAAGAGGTGTTTTGCTGTGTTGCTGAATGACAAAGAACAAAGAGGGGAGAAACTAAACCGCCAATGGCAATGCCCAGACCAATCATAGGAGAAATAAAATAGCCGATGATCGCCAGCACGGCAGTGGCCAATACACAAAATGAATAACGTGGTGGAATGTTCATTGAATAGCACTCACTAAAATTGTTGTTATAGAGATGATGTCACCACCCATGGTAGATGCTTATAGCAACAGCTGCCATTGAGATACTGCTTTAACGCTAGCCAGTTAACATTTTCTCTTATCAGCTTCTGATAAATCACCATAAAAGGATAGAGAAAACAGCGCAAAACTCCCAAATCTGTGGATAAATATGTGAATAATTGCGTACAGGTTGTGGGCAATTAATAATGTGAAAATAATCACAAAATTTGCTTGCCTAAAAAAGTTCGGTCCCTATAATGCGGCCCCACTGAGACGGCAGACGCCGACACAGAGCGAGTTAAGCAGTTGTGACGAACAACGCTTGACAAGCAAACGGGAAAGCGTATGATTCGCGTCCCTGGCCTTAGCGCC
>CAIZDF010000686.1 GCA_903931645.1 uncultured Tolumonas sp. | reverse complement strand
GAGATCCCAAGTCGTGCGTATGTCGGTCGCTTTAACTTTAAAGGCGTCGATCAGCAAAAACGGGTTGGTGAGCTCTCCGGTGGTGAGCGTGGTCGTTTGCATCTGGCAAAACTGCTGCAAACCGGCGGCAACGTGCTGTTACTCGACGAACCAACCAATGATCTGGATATCGAAACTTTGCGTGCGCTGGAAAATGCCCTGCTGGAATTCCCTGGCTGTGCTATGGTGATCTCGCATGATCGCTGGTTCCTCGACCGTATTGCGACCCATATTCTGGATTATAGCGATGAAGGTAATGTCCGCTTCTTCGAAGGTAACTTTACCGATTACGAAGAGTGGAAAAAGAAAACCTTAGGTGCTGAGGCTCTACAACCACACCGCATCAAATACAAGAAAATCGCCAAATAAGCTGCATAAAAAAGGGCCTGCAACTTCGGTTGCAGGCCCCTCTCTTTGGTAATGATGATTACCTTTGTTTGGCAGCGGTAACTGGTTCCAAGCCATCTGAGCGTCCGGTAAGCCGTCAGATGTTGCGGCAAGCTTCCTCCGGTAAGAGTACCTTGCAAAATTTAGTCGTAGTGTTCGTTCCACCCGAACGAGATAAATAATACGACATTCCTTTTAGAATGTGATTGCAAATATTGCATTAAAAGCTGGTTATTGCGCAAGAACTCACCAATAATACACAAATTACTAATCAGTTATTGCTGAATAATTGGATTTTATGAAATTAGACCGTTTAGACAAAAAAATTCTGAATCTAATGCAAAAAGATGCGCGCATTAGCAATCTTGATCTGGCTGAACAAGTCGGGCTATCGCCGTCACCTTGTTCCCGTCGCATTAAAGCATTGGAAGAATCCGGCTTGATCTTAAAGCATGTCACGCTGCTCAATCCGGAAAAGCTCAATTTAAAGCTGACCGCATATATCCACATCAACATGGATAAACATACGCCGGAGCGCCTGAATAACTTCAATCAGGCGGTATCAGAAATGCCGGAAGTCATGGAATGCGCACTGATCACCGGTAACGATGCGGACTACCAATTAAAAGTGGTTGTCCCCGACATGGAGTTTTATCAGCATTTTCTGCTGGAAAAACTGACACGGATTGAAGGTGTTACTGGCGTTCGCTCCAGTTTCGTCTTACAACAGGTAAAACAATTCACTTCGCTACCGTTAGATCATCTGGAATAGATAACGATTATATTAGACAAAGGCAGCAACTTCAGAGACCCTCTGCGCCAAGGATGGCGCGGCGGAGCCCCCATGGATGGGTTTACGGCGTGTCGGCGAAGTTGCTGCCTTTGGCCGGTTAACATGTAATAAAGATCCTCCCACCGTCGCTTTTGGTGTAAAATACGCCGCCTGAAAACAGGATGCAGCTAATGCTGTATCCTGACCTTTCCGTAAAAATCTGACCCGTGAATTTAAATTTGAGGACAAAGTAGAGATGGATAACGCTCGCCCAATCCGCCGTGCCCTGCTCAGCGTTTCTGACAAGACCGGTATCGTGGAGTTCGCCCGTGCCCTGCAACAACGAGGTGTCGAACTGCTCTCCACTGGCGGCACTGCGCGCCTGCTCGCTGACGCTGGCTTGCCTGTTACCGAGGTTTCCGACTATACCGGCTTCCCGGAAATGATGGATGGCCGCGTTAAAACCCTGCATCCGAAAGTTCACGGTGGCATTTTAGGTCGCCGCGGTATTGATGACGCCATCATGGCGCAACATACCATCAGCCCAATCGATCTGGTTGCTGTTAACCTTTATCCGTTTGCTGCGACGGTCGCGAATCCAAACTGCGCATTAGAGGATGCAATCGAAAACATCGATATCGGCGGTCCAACTATGGTGCGTTCCGCAGCGAAAAATCACAAAGACGTGACTATCGTAGTAAATGCGAAAGATTACACCCGCGTCGTAGCGGAAATGGATGCCAATGCCAACTCGCTGACCTACGCGACCCGCTTTGACTTAGCCATCGCTGCATTCGAACACACCGCCGCCTACGACGGCATGATCGCCAACTACTTTGGCACCAAAGTACCAACTTATGGTGTACAAGACGAAGCCAGCGCCGACTCTAAATTCCCACGCACTATCAATTTCCAGTTCGTCAAAAAACAAGACATGCGTTATGGCGAAAACAGCCATCAAGCCGCAGCCTTTTATGCCGAAGCTGATGTGCAGGATGCCTGTGTTTCGACTGCGACTCAGTTGCAAGGTAAAGCACTGTCATACAACAACATTGCTGATACCGATGCCGCATTGGAATGCGTCAAAGAGTTTGCGGAACCAGCCTGTGTCATCGTGAAACACGCCAATCCATGTGGTGTGGAACTGGTCATTGATATTCTGG
>CAIZDF010000685.1 GCA_903931645.1 uncultured Tolumonas sp. | reverse complement strand
GCTGTGGCGGTGTCCAACTGTGGGCGGCATAGATTTTCATCATCGCATTGGCCACGCGCTGCTCAAACGATAACAGCGGCTCACCCAGTGCAGCCCGACGAATATGGCCGATGATGCTGGCGGCAATATCCTGATTGGTTTGTTGACGCCATGCGGTTTGCAATTTGGCTTCACTAAACCCCGCACCATCTAACAGCAGTTTGATTTCCCGAAGCTGTTCACGGGTGAGATCGCGCGGTTTATTGACCACCACCGCTAATGCGGCCGACTGGTTGATCTGGTTTTGCACAAAGTCGCTGAAGCTATCGAGATAATCTTCGGGTTTGGCATAAGCACCATAGGTTTGTTCCCGCAGCAGAAATTCATCTTCATGATGTGAAATCACCGGATAACGGTCAGAACCAATAAGCTGGCTGATTTCATCCAGCTGGTTCAATAAATTGCCGTGTTGCTGAATAAATTGCGCGGTCTGTTTCGGGCCAATGGTGTGAAAGTGTTGATGTAATTTCTCGGGTTCAACCCCCCAGATCGACGCCATTTCACGCAGTTTTTCCCGCACAGCTGGTTTGGTTTCAGCTTTGTTTTTGGCTTTGCGCAAAATACGCATCACTATCAGGCTGAACTGGTTGAGCAGATCATCGGCATGAGAGGAATCGGGTTGTTCACCTTTGGTATTCAGCGCGTTTTCCAATAACTCAGGGGTCGTCAGTTCGCAGGCCAATTGTTCCAGCGTGATATTCGGGTCTTTCACTAACGGTTTCATGGTGGTGACATCTTGCAACGTGGCATAGATATCAACCGGATCATAAATTTTGAACACGGTTTTGCCGATATCATCGCAACGGCGGGTAGCACGGCCAATCATCTGTTCATAGAGAATGCGAGAGCGCACGCGACGCATAAACACCAGATGCGCAATCGCGGGCACATCAATGCCGGTAGTTAGCAAATCGACGGTAATTGCGACATTGGGGTATTGTTCGTTTTTATAACGACGAATCAGCTTATCAACCTGATCGCTCTTGCCAGTGATTTTTTCAACTGCCGCTTCGTTATAAGATTCGCCATATATGTCTTTGAATGCTTCGCTCAACAGGCGTTTAACCATATCAGCATGGTTGTCAGTGGCACAGAAGATCATGGTTTTTTCTGGGCCAAACGGGTCAAGCTCATTAGCAAGCTGTTCGCAGATCACGCGATTGAAGTCGCTGTTGATCACTTGTTTGTTAAACTGGCTGACATCAAAGCTCAGTTCATCATCCAGGTCGCTGGTCTCAATTTCCCCCGTCAGGGTGTTGATAACTTCGACTTGTTCACCTTTGACGAATTTTATGCCTTTTTGACTCAGTAATGTGCCATAACGGATTGGTGGTTCATGGTCGATCAACCAGTCGTCAGCAACCGCTTCACGGTAGGAATAGGTATAAACCGGTTTGCCGAAGATTTCACTGGTGTGTTTGGCGGGTGTTGCCGTTAAACCGATTTTGACGGCATCAAAATAATCAATCACCCGACGATAAGCCGACAGATATTGCGCAGCATCGCGGGTTGCCAGTTCGCCATCGGTCATCTCTTGATCGAGCGTATAACCACGGTGCGCTTCATCGACAATGATGCAATCGTAGCTATCGAGCGGCAATGGTGTGTCGCTGGCGAAAATCCGGCTCACCATCGCTTGTACGGTTGCCACCTGAATGCGGGTTTCCGCCGCAGGCGCCATATCGGCCAGTTCCGCAATAATATAGTTATTGAATAAGGTGTGGCCCTGTTCAAGCGGCATCTCTTTAAACGCATCAAGTGATTGATCGCCCAAGGCAGTGCGATCGACTAAAAACAGAATGCGTTTAAAGCGCTCTGTTTTTAAGAACCGATACATCAAGCCAATAATGGTGCGGGTTTTGCCAGTGCCGGTCGCCATGGCGAGCAGACAATTGCGCTGGTTATTGGCTAAGGCCACTTCCACCGCCTGAATGGCTTTGTGTGGATAGTCGCGTCGTTTGCGATCACCAAAGCCCTCTTGCTTGAGTTTGGCTTCGGCGGCTTCGCGCTGGCGTTTGAGTTTATCGAGCAGCCCCTCCGGGGTATGAAATTTACTCAGTGCATGCGCCAGATTGGAAGGATGCCGCACATCGCGAAACCAGATCCCCGACTTTTCGGCCAGTTGCGGCACATATTCACGGCCATTGCAGGAATAGACGAACGGTAACTGATAACTGCCGCCATGGCGATCATCCCACGGCTGAGTGCGGCCTTCTAATGTCCACGGTGCAATCAGTGGCAGTGCGATATTAAAGCCATATGCATAACGTTCTGCTTGTCTGATTTTGCCAGAAACATCGACGTTCTCTTTTTTCGCTTCGACAGCGGCAACAGGCGTTAAACCGATAAACAACAGATAGTCGGCGCGACCTTTTTTGCCATTCATGTATGTGGGGCATTCTGCAATGGCTCGGTTATGGCCTTTTTCAGGGCGTGCCCCTTTGCGCCAATCGAGTTGTTCGGTGTCGGCTTCCCAGCCCGCTTCGCGCAGTTGTTCATCGATCAGAATGCGGGTGAGTTCTTCATTTAATGAAAAGGACTTTGATGCGCTGGCGGTTTTTTTCACGACAGCGTCACGTTGCTGCTGCAAGGTTTTGCGGGTGGCGTCAGACTCTTCCTGCCACGCCTTGTTCATATCCGCCAGTCGATTTTCGAAGGCAGTTTGCTGGGCTTTTAATGCGGCTTCATGCGCTTTGGCTTGCTGGCTAAATTGATTGGCTTCCGTTTCCATCTGATAAGCCAGCGTTGCGTATTCTTCTTTTTCTTTACTCAGCAAATCGGTGAGTTGATGATTTGATTCAACCTGCTGATTGGCTTCACTCAGTTTGGTTCGCAGCTCTGCTATCTGTGCTTGTAAGTCGCGTAAATGCTGGCTCGGGTCGGAAGGCGGAATAAACGGCCCAGCTTTGAAGCTGGTTCCTGATTTACCCATGGCTTGGTGATACCAAACCGCTAAACTGCGACCGAGTTTCAGCCCTTCTAATGCTTCTTTATGTTGTGTACGAAATTGGTGTGCCGCTTTGTTGCCTGCAATGCGTAAAGCGTGAAAAACATTGCGAATATCGGGGTCGAGAGATAGCTCTCGGCTAACTTGGTATAGCAGATCACTTTGCGAAACCCGTTCATCAAAAGTGATGCCGCAGCGCGTTGCCAGATCTTGCGCTATCGCTTCACCAAATTGCCGCATTTTTATCAAGGTTGTGTTGGGGTCGCGCACAAAGGCTTGTTCAGCACTATTTGCCAACTCAAAGAACAGTGGGTCGTGTTCTTTTAAGAAACCAAAGTTACTGTTTTCATTATTGTTTGGCGTTGATTGCGGCATCCCTTCCCCATACTTCTGACAGGTATATACACTTAGCCGTAGAATGACAAAAGAAGAGCCGTTTGTGAATGATTTTGCGCAGGTTTAGGTGTGTTTTGATTGATGATCACTTAGGGAACATGCGAATAAGTCCCCAGAGTAAGAATTCACAAGTTTTAACCAATTGATTTTATTGCTCTTAATTTTAATTTTTATTCGCTAGAAAGGAACTTATTCGCACCTTCCCTAGAACGAATAATCTGAACTTTTAGTACTGTAAGCATCTTGATTATTATACATTTTTTGGGCTTAGAATGTTTTTGGAGGTTATAATACTAGATCCCCTTCTCTGTAAATATTCTCGTTGATAGGAATACATAT
>CAIZDF010000684.1 GCA_903931645.1 uncultured Tolumonas sp. | reverse complement strand
GCATTCTTGTCGAGGAAGCTGAAAGTGTAATGTCTTATTCAAAATGGAATTTATTTCGGAAGGGTTGGCTTGATACCTTGCCGCTGGTAGTTGCCGCGGCCCCGTTTGGTGTGCTGTATGGCGCACTGGCCATTGATAATGGGTTGAGCCTGTGGTCTGTGCTAGGCATGTCGTTACTGGTTTATGCCGGCGCTTCTCAATTTATTGCGGTCACTTTGCTGGCTTCGGCAACCGCATTGCCGATCATCTGTTTGACAGTGTTTATCGTTAATCTGCGTCATATGTTATACGCCGCCACCTTAATGCCGCATGTGCGTGATATTTCGCTACCGCGGCGCACCTTGATGGCATTCTGGCTAACCGATGAAACCTTTGCTGTGGTCAGTCAACGTTTACAAAGCGAAGTGCAGCGTGGCGAGCTGGTCTGGTATTACCTCGGTTCCGCTTTGTTTATGTATTCCAACTGGGCTCTGTGTACGCTGGTCGGCGTAACGGTTGGTAAACAACTGCCCAATATGACCTCATGGGGGCTAGACGTCGCCATGGTGGTGGCATTTATCAGCATCGTGGTGCCGGCGCTGAAAAAGTTTCCGCAATGGGCCTGTGCGGCTGTTGCCGTGGTATGCAGTATTTTCATGCGTGATTGGCCGAACCAGAGCGGGTTGATGATTGCTTCTTTATTGGCGGTAGCTACAGGGATGGTGTTGGAAAAAGGAATGAAGAAATGAATCATTGGACACTGATCATGGGCATGATGTTAGTGACCTTTTTACCGCGCTATTTACCCTTGTTATTAGCTGGAAAAATGGTATTTCCGGAGTGGTTGGAACGCGCGTTTAACTATGTGCCAATTGCGGTATTAAGCGCCATTATCGCGCAAACCACGTTGATCCATGACGGTACGGTGCAGCTGAACGTGCAAAATCCGTATCTGATTGCCGCCTTGGTGGCTTTCGTCGTGGCACTGAAATGCCGTCAGCAATTGGTCGTGATCTGTTGCGGCCTGTTGGCGTTTGGCTTGATGCGCTGGTGGCTGTAAAGAGATCAGACAAAAAGAAGAAAGGCGTCATTACGACGCCTTTTTAATTCAAGCAGGAAAATTTATTTTCCCAGCCAGCTTATTTTCCCAGTAGACGTTGATGCAGTTTTTGTACAACCAATGAGGCATCCGATTCCGGTACCAGGAAGCAGAGGTTGTGGGTACTAGCACCGTAGCAGATCATGCGCACGTTATGCTCGCTGACGGCGTCGAAAACTTGCGTACCCACGCCATTCACTTCGCTCATGCGGTTACCAATCAGCGCAACCAGTGCCAGATCGGTTTCCACTTTCACTTTACAGAACGCATTCAGTTCATCTAATACGCCGTCATTCAATACTGAACGACCGGTGGATGAGCTGCCGGTTTGATCCAGTGTGATGGCAACACTCACTTCAGAAGTGGTGATCAGATCAACCGATATGCCGTGTTTGGCCAAAATGGTGAACACTTGCGCCAGGAAGCCGCAGGCATGCAGCATGTTCGGGCTGTGCAGCGTTAACAGGATCTGGTTACGGCGCAGTGCTACCGCACGGAACAGCGGGTTTGATTCGGTGGTATCACGTACCCAGGTGCCGCCAGCTGCAGGCTCTTTACTCGAGCCAACAAATACCGGAATACCTTTACGTACTGCAGGCTGCAAGGTCGCCGGATGCAGCACTTTGGCACCGAAAGTTGCCATTTCAGCTGCTTCAGAGAAAGAGATCTCTGGGATCGGGTGCGCTTCTTTCACCAAACGTGGGTCAGTGGTGTAGATGCCCGGTACGTCAGTCCAGATCTCCAGTTCATCCACACCCAGTGCTTCTGCCAGCAATGCGGCGCTGAAATCGCTACCGCCACGGCCTAGCGTAGTGGTTTGACCATCAGCATTGGCACCGATGAAACCTTGCGTGATCACGATATGATCTTTCAGCAGCCCAGCCATTTCCTGCTGTGCCAGATTATGGATCGCTTCAATCGCTGGCGTTGCACGGCCAAAACGGCTGTCAGTACGCAACACTTTACGCACATCAAACCACACCGCTTTGTGACCAAGATGGTTCATCATCTCGGTGAACAGGCGGGTCGACATCAGCTCGCCTTGCGCTACTAAACGATCTTCCAGAGCAGCATCACTGTTCTGAGTCGCCTGACGCGCCATATCAGCAATCTCTTTTAAGATCCCATCAATGGTTTGACGTAGTGGGGCAGGGTTACCCAATTCATTCAGAATGTTGTCCTGAATAGATTTGAGTTTTTTCAGATGAATTTCCTGCTCGGCAGCAGATAAGGTTCCGCGTGCCAGATCAACCAGCAGGTTGGTTACACCAGAACTGGCGCTCAACACTACCACACGGGTGTTTGCGGTTTGGGTAACGATGGCTGCGCAACGGCGCATGGCTTCGGCATCGGCGACACTTGTGCCACCAAATTTAGCAACAGTAACCTTGCTCACGGGCTCTCCTTGAATAAGCAGGTATAACAAACTGATACAACGAAGGTGCAACTTGTGCGGCAGGAAGGGAATTCTTTCCAGCCAGAAGCGCTCCACCCTCAGGTGACAGCCCGGAGGATTCAGCCTCCGCAGCCGACAACCACCATCGCCAAAGATGATGCTTATCTCGGCGTTACTCCCCCTGACTGACCTTCAACGGCTTTTGGCACCTGTTGTCAGCGACCTGGGTAACGCTCCTCTTCTGGCCCCATTTAACGTAGCGGCGGATAGCAAAACTATGCGGATCTGCGCTGTGTTGGATGGGGTGCAAATTTATCTATTTGCGCGCTTATTGTAACAGGCGATCACCAAAAAGGGGAATAGTTACCGCACGATCCGAGGTAAACAAAACTAAATATTGAATAATTTCAGTGCTTTTTGCGGTGATGAAATGTGATGAAGGTTTAACTTTATGTTAATCGCTGGTAACGAATGCAACAAAATGTGACGACTGACACGAACCACTATAGGGCAAGTTGGTAGATTGCGCTCCGTGGAAACCAGAAATCTCCATTGCCAAACCGGGGCCGACCATTTTGCGGCCCCGTCTTTTTTTCTTCTTTTACTTTCTTACAGATCTTTCATCAGAATTTTAGAACGACGCTGGTAGTTATACAGGCGCTGTTTTTCCATCGGTAATGCACTCACTTCAACCGGCTCAAAACCACGTTCACGGAACCAGTGGATAGAACGCGTCGTCAGCACAAACAGCTTTTTGAT
>CAIZDF010000683.1 GCA_903931645.1 uncultured Tolumonas sp. | reverse complement strand
TCATGCCAAGCTGTTCGCAGGGCGTACCGTGACGCAATTACATTGGGGCGGCGGTACACCGACCTATCTGTCACATGAGCAGATCGCGCGGTTGATGAATATGCTGAAAAGCAACTTCTCGTTTGCTGAGGAAGGTGAATTCAGTATCGAGATTGATCCTCGTGAGATCAGCTTAGACACTCTTGATGTGTTACAGCAGGTTGGTTTTAACCGTATCAGCCTTGGTGTGCAGGATTTTGATAAACGTGTGCAGGAAGTAGTGAATCGTGAGCAGGATAATGATTTTATTCGTGCGCTGATCCAGCGGGCAAAAGATCTGAAATTCCGCTCCACCAATCTGGATCTGATCTACGGCCTGCCGCTGCAAACTCGCGCCAGCTTCCGCCATACGCTAGAACAGATCGCCGCATTGCAACCCGATCGGCTGTCGGTATTTAACTACGCACACCTGCCAAGCCGGTTTGCCGGCCAGCATAAAATCAAAGAAGAGTTACTGCCATCTCCGGCGGAAAAACTGGCAATGCTGCAGGAGACTATCGAATACCTGACCAGTCAGGGTTATGTGTATATCGGCATGGATCACTTTGCCAAACCCGACGACGAACTGGCGCAAGCGCAACGTGATGGCGTATTGCACCGGAATTTCCAAGGCTACACCACGCAGGGCGATTGTGATCTGCTGGGGTTAGGGGTGTCGGCGATCAGCATGCTGGGTGATGCTTATTCGCAAAACCAAAAAGAGCTGAATGTGTATTACGAACAGGTCACGCAACTGGGGCATGCACAGTGGAAAGGCTGTGCGCTGCAGCGTGATGATTTGATCCGCCGGGATGTGATCAAACAACTGATCTGTAATTTCACACTTGATCCACAACAGATCGAGGCGGCGTACGCGATTCAGTTTGCCGATTATTTTGCCGACGATCTGAAATTGCTGCAGGCGTTTATTAATGACGGATTGGTTGAAAGCGAAAACCAGAAACTGCGAATTACCGCAACAGGCCGTTTACTGATCCGCAATATTTGCATGTGCTTTGATATTTATCTGCGACAAAAAGCCCGGCAACAACAGTTCTCGCGGGTTATCTAATCACATAAACGTATTTGTTTTAGTTAAAAAAGAAGCGACTTTTTAGTCGCTTTTTTTATTCGCTGAATTGTCTTTCAGTGATTTAACTGGAGGATGATAACGAACCAACCGATTTGTGCTCGGTGCGTTTACTCCAGTATGACAGAGTCAGGATCACGCCCAGTGTTAACAGGTAAAATACCACCTGAATACCCGCAGGTTGCGCCGTATAACCAATCAATGTGCGTAACATTTTACCGACGATGCTGGAATCAGAAAGTAGCCATGAGCTATCCCACACCGTTCCCCACGCGGGAAGAATGTCAGCCGACACCAAAAAGCCAGCGCCCTGACTGGCCATACCGGCCGCGAGCAAGATCACTAATGTATTGGTCACACCGAATAAGCGTTTTGCTGACACCTGCAATAAGCCAAAATACATGGCTGCGCCCAATGCAGCACCGCCGACCAAACCTAATGTACCACCGATGACCATTTGTGGGATTTGGCCAGCGTCCCCCGCGGCAATGCCATACAGGAATAACACGACTTCAGCACCTTCGCGGATCACTGCCACACCAACAACGATAGCTAGCCCAGTTAGTGGACGAGAACCTTGACTAATTGCTTCACCCACCGCATTTAACTGTTGCGCCATTTCCCGACCGTGTTTGCTCATCCAGACGCAATGCCATGTCAGCATCACCACGGCGATAAACATCACGCTGGAATTAAACACATCCTGTCCCATACCCGATGCAAAAGAAGAGATGGCATCGGCAAAAACAGCAACCAAACAAGCGCCCAGTATGCCGCCGATCACGCCACCACTCACCCACCATCCGCGTCGCGGCACTGTTTTAGTGGCCGCTAATACGATAGATATCACCAACGCGGCTTCTAGGATCTCACGAAAAACGATTAGTGCAGTCGATAGCATGGCAGCGTCCTATCCGGCTTATTTAACGATCAGATGAGTTTCTGAAATATCTTCGTGATATTCGTCTTTAAATTCGTATTTGCCGGGTTTTAACGGGCCGATGAAAAAGCTGGCTTCTTTGCCACCAGGGATCACGCGTTCGGCTTTGAATTGATGGCTTTCAAATTCAGCTGGAGTTGGATCCAGATTTTTTACGGTCACTTTAACTTTGGTATTGGCGGGGATCACCGGTTCTGCGGGTGTGAATTTATGGTCTTTTAGCGTCAATAACAAGGTTGCATCGGCTGCCAGAACGGAAGCAGACATTGGCAATAACAGCGCAATGGCGAGCAGAACATTACGTTTAATACGGAAGGTCATACAGATTCTCCTTGATAAGAACATCATCAGTCATTCGTGGGTTATAAATAAATTAGGTAATCCCCCGGCTTTGCCGGGGGACTCCAAAGGTTTGACCGTGTGATACGGTGACCTAGAAACTTCAATCTCGACCAAGAGATAGGAGTTTCTAAT
>CAIZDF010000682.1 GCA_903931645.1 uncultured Tolumonas sp. | reverse complement strand
TGCTGGCGGGCTGCTTCTTCCAGACAGATGCCTAAATCTTTGCGCATCCAGTCGATGGCAAAGCCAAAACTGAATTTGTTTTGCGCCATGGTTTCGGCGCGGTTTTCCATCTGCCACGAACCCGCAGCGCCGAATTTCAGCGTTTCGACCACTTGGTGAATGTCGAGCCCTACGGTTTCCGCCAGCAACAGCCCTTCGCTTAAACCTTGTAACACACCGGCGATGCAGATCTGGTTAACCATTTTACAGCGTTGCCCGGCACCACAACGGCCTACCAGTTGGATCTGGCGGGCATAGGAGTCCATCACTGGTTTAGCCACAGCAAAGGTTTGTTCATCGCCACCACACATGACGGTGAGGCAGCCTTTTTCTGCACCGCTTTGCCCGCCTGAAACCGGGCAATCCATAAAGTGATTACCTTGCTTGTGACAGGCATTTTCCAATTCATGTGCCAAGGTGGCGGAGGCAGTGGTGTGGTCAATGACAATCGCCCCGGGTTTTAAGCCAGCCAGAATACCGTCTTCGCCATAACAAATACTACGCACATCGTTATCGTTACCGACACAGATAAAAACGATGTCGGCATCGGTTGCCGCTTGTTTTGGCGTTTCCGCAATCGCGCCATGATAGGTTGCTTGCCAGGCTTCGGCTTTGCTATATGTGCGGTTATAAACCGTGGTGTTAAAGCCTTTATTTTGCAGGTATCCCGCCATCGGGGAGCCCATTACGCCTAAACCAATAAAGGCTACGTTGCTTATGTTCATCATGATCCCTCTCTGTCAGTGACTATGACCAGATAATTGATCTGTTAATGACATATGTCAATTTGTCGATTCAGGGATCGGCAAATCGCCGTTTATTTGGTGATAAAGCGTCATTTATCGTTCAGGAATAGGGGTTACAGCGATAAATTGATATATGTTATCTTTAGTCAATGCCTGTATCCGGTAAGATAAAATGAGCGCGCCAAAATATTTAGCCATTGTTAAAAAGATAGAAGAGTTAATCCGTTCCGGCCAGTTTCCGGAAGGCAGCCAACTACCGACGCATCGCGAATTAGCGCAGCAATGGGCGACTACGCCGATCACGGTGGCGAAAGCTTATAAAGAACTGGCGGAAAAAAAGCTGATTGAATCGTTTGTCGGACGGGGCAGTTTTGTCAGTAATCATAGTCAGTTGTCAGATGTCATTCGCGCCGAAACCAGTGTGCAAGAGCGCAATCTCTCTATTCTGCAACCCTGTATTCATCAGCATGCGGACCGGTTAAATCAGGTGTTTTCGCAGATCCTGACGCACGGCAATGATGTGTTATATGGTTATGTCGAGCATACCGGCTTGGCGCAACATCGGGTGATGGGGGCAAAATGGGCGCGTCAGTATGGCCTGAAAGTCGATAACGAAAATGATGTGGTGTTAGCCAGTGGTGCACAACATGCACTGACTACGCTGATCCAGTTATACACTCAACCGGATGACACCATCGCCGTCGAAGCATTGACGTATCCGGGCATTTTGTCGATCGCGAATTTGTTGGGGCGGAAAGTGGTTTCTGTCGCGATGGATGAACAGGGCATGGTGCCGGCTGCATTAAATGACCTATGTCAGAATACCAAAATCGCGATGGTGATTGTCGTGCCGTCACATCAGAACCCCACAGCGGCAACGATGCCAGTGGAACGTCGGCAGCAACTGGCCGCCGTCGTAAATCAGCAGCAGCTGTGGTTGGTGGAAGATGATATTTATGGGTTTTTAAATCCGACCCCGATTGCGGCGATCTGTAATTTTGCACCATTATATGGTTTTCATATCACCAGTCTGTCAAAAGCCATCAGCCCCGGTCTGCGTTGTGGTTATATCAAAGCGCCATCGGCGGAAAGTGAACGCTTAGCGGCATTTATTCGCTCTACACTCTGGTTGCCATCACCGATCACGTTTGCTGCGGCAGCCGTGCTGATTTATACCGGTGAGGCATTTCAAATTGCTAAAGAACAACGTCAGATAGCGATCAATCGCCAGCGATTAGCCGCAGAATATTTAGCTGAATTTACGCTATCTCATCAGCCTGATAGCTACCACTTGTGGTTGATGTTGCCGGAGCATTGGCAAGCGGATGCCTTTACGTTGGTCGCGAAAAATCGCGGTATTCTGGTCAGCAGC
>CAIZDF010000681.1 GCA_903931645.1 uncultured Tolumonas sp. | reverse complement strand
GCGCTCTATTTCCTGCGGCAGGGTGACACAGCACGCTTTGCGCACTTGATTGAACAATCGGTGGCCGAGGTGGCAACGTTGGCTCCGGGCTGGTTCTTCGATGACCGCCATCAATTGGCCTGGAAGCTCAGGGTTGATCCATCGCAAGTCACACAACAGCTGTTTGGAGCTAGCGTATGAGCTATCAGGCGATCGTGATCGGTGCTGGGTTATCCGGCGCCGTAATGGCCGAACGCATGGCCAGCCAGTTGGGGTGGCGTGTACTGGTGCTCGAGCAGCGTGACCATCTGGCGGGCAACTGTTTTGACGAACAGGATCAAGCTGGTGTACTGATCCATCGCTATGGGCCGCACCTGTTTCATACCGACAAGCCGGAGGTGGCGGCCTATCTGTCGCAGTTCACGGCCTGGCACGACTATCAGCATCGGGTGTTGTCGCGCATTGATGGTCAATTAGTGCCACTGCCATTCAACTTGACTAGTATCGAGCGCTGCTTCCTCGCTGACAAAGCGCAGGCGATGAGCACGGCTCTGGTCTCTCGTTTCGGTGATGGGGCGCGGGTGCCGATCCTGATGCTCCGTCAGGAGGCCGATCCATTGCTCGGCGAGCTGGCCGAGTTCATCTACCAGAAGGCGTTTGTCAACTACACCAGCAAGCAGTGGGGTATGGCGCCGGAGGCTATATCCCAGGAGGTGACCGCCCGGGTTCCTGTGGTGGTGAGCCGCGATGATCGCTATTTCACCGATCCGTTTCAGGCGGTGCCGCAAGCCGGTTACAGTGCAATGGTGGCGGCGATGCTGGCGCAACCTGGGATCGAGCTGCACCTGTCGACGCCGATGGACGCGCGCGTGGTGTTGGACTGGGCACAGGGGCGTGTCTTGCTGGATGGCGAGCTATTTAGTGGCCCGCTGATCTACACCGGTATGCTGGATGAGCTCTGTCCTGACGGCGATGCACTGCCGTATCGTTCGCTGCGGTTCGAGCACCGCCATCTGGCGCAGCCACAGTTCCAACCGGTGACTACGGTGAATTACCCGAATGAAGAGGCCTATACCCGCATCACCGAGTTCAAGCATCTGACCGGGCAAGTGCATGAGGGCACCAGTATTGTCTACGAATACCCCTGTGGCTATGTGCCAGAGCAGGGTCTGGAACCCTACTATCCGCTGTTTACCGAAACTGCGCAGGCGCGCTATGCCGCCTGTCGCGCCCAGCTGGCCCGCTTTACACAGCTGCTACCGTTGGGCCGCCTAGCCGAATACCGCTATTTCGATATGGACGATGCGGTGGACAATGCACTGCAACACTTCCAGCGCCTGGCCCAGCCGTGTAGAGAGGGATAAGCGTAATGAATTATCTATCTGAATTGAATGGGGCGCTGCAGGCACAGTCGATCCGTGCCATTTCATGCGATATTTTTGATACCTTAATCTTCCGTCACGCCGGAACCATAGAACAACTCTGGCGGCAGCTGGCCGCGCAGGCTTACCAATCCGGGCTGCTGTGCAATGATGATCCTGACGCTTTTGTCGAATATCGGAAAGAGGCAGAAGCGACGGCACGGCGGTACATGATGCAGCGTGAAGGTCACCGTGAGGTCCAGCTAGAGCAGATCTATACTTGCTGGCCTAGCGTGCCGGGGGCGCAGTTGGCGGAGCTGGAGCAGCAGCTGGAATATGACAACTGGTGGCTTAATTCTGTTCTGGTCGATTGGCTTGTCAGCCAGCAACAACACGGCTTACCGATTGTGTTGCTCTCGGATATGTATCTGCCCGCCAGCCTGTTGCAGTGTTTCTTCCGTGCTAAGGCACCACAGCTGTTGCTGCATAAGATCTATGTTTCCGGCGAATATCTGGCGAGTAAACAGGATGGCCGCCTGTATCAGCGTCTGCTGGCTGAGCAGCTCTGGCAGCCCGCAACGGTATTGCACATTGGGGATGACAAGATCACCGACCTGCAGATGGCAAAGGCCTCCGGACTAAGCGCTTGTCATGTCGGCTTAGGGGATGATTACTTGGCGCAATTCAAGTACGAGCAGCGTCTGTATCCCCTAGCCATTCCTGGCTTGGAGCGGTTGCGGCGGCAATGGCGCTGGCTGTGTGATGGCTCGGCCAGTGCTGGACTAGCCGGTCGTGTCTACGCGCCGGTTCTCTACGCATTTGCGCGCTGGATTATCGCGCGGTGTCAGCAACAGGGAATCACTACGCTGTTCTGCCTATTGCGTGAAGGCGATGTCATCGCTCGTCTAGTGCAGCAAATTCCTGGACACTCGTTGACCGTGAGAACGCTGGCGGTTTCTCGTCGCTCCAGCTTTCTACCCAGTCGTGACTGGTCGCTGGATTTGTTGCATCAGCTCTGTCAGCGCCGTGGCTATACACTGGCCGAATTGCTGGAGGATCTGGGACTGGCGTGCCCGACGAACTGGGAACTTCAGCAGCATTGCACCTTGTCGGAGCTGGTTCAAACGCCATGCTGGCGTGAGGTGCTGAACTGGCTGGAAAGCGTCCAGCCTCAGATCCTTACCCATTTGCAGCAGCAACGGCAGTGGTTGCTGCAATACCTTGTACAACAGGGAGTAACAAACACACCCGAGATCGCCATTCTCGATTGGGGATGTGGTGGCAGCCTGCTGCAAAATCTCCATCAGTTGGCGGGTCTGAATGCAGTTACCTACCTCATGTTCTATGCCAGTCAGCGTGCGAGCCGCGTGGCGCTGAGCCAAAAACTGCAGGTATTTCAGCCTGCGGCATGCAAAGCATGGGCATCTCAACTGGCTGCCTATCCGGAAGTGAGCGAGATCCTGCTCAATGGTCCGCTCTGCTCGACCCGGGGCTACCAGCTGGCGACGAATGGCCAGATCGTGCCCCTGTCGGTGGCACAATCCGAGGAAGCGATCCGCGACCAGCCATCGCGCGAGGTGTTTATTCATACCCTGTTGGCGTGGGGAGCGCGGGCGTCAGCCGCTGGTTGGATGGCTGAGGGACCGTCACTTGCCGAGCGTCACTACTTGGTGGCGATGCTCTATCGCCTGATTTTCTATCCTATGTGGCACGAAACCCGGCTGCTGGCCGATTTACCGCTGCCGATGGCACCGGGGCGTAGCCAGCCGCTGTTGCCTAATCGTGCTGTGCTGGCGCTTAAAGCGCGTGTTCACAGTGGTGAACAGGCCTATCAGTTGTCACTGGATGGTTCGGATCCGATTCTGCGCTGTGTGGCCTGGTATCCTGGATTGGTGGCTTTGGCGTTTCCTGACCAGTTACAGCTGTGCGGTGAACTGGCAGCCTATCTGGATGATGAAAAAGTTGCCCCGTTGTTACTGCAAAAATTACAACAGTTAGGTATTACCCAAACCGCCTTATATGGCGCGGGTGAATTGGGATTGAAAGTGTATGAGTACCTTACGGCGCATGGGATTGCCATTAGTTGTGTGATTGATCGGCGTGCGTTAAGCAGTTGTATTCAATTAGGTGAGCATGAGGTAATCACGTTGGCAGAGGCCAAAAAGCGGAATGTGGCGTGTTTTACTATCGCCTCACGGGCTTTTGCTAGCGAAATAAGTGCCGAGATTCGGCAGTGTTATGAAGATAAAGCAGCGCACACGCGTATTATTGTCTTTAGATAGTAATATCGGTGTTTTATTCAAGCAAAGTAACTGAATTTATGAACTGAAATAGTGATGTCTTCGGGTTCATAATGACACATTGTTATAGCGTCACGACCCTGTGTTGGTGGTGAGCTAAGAGGAGTTAAAATGGCAGACGCAATTAAGGCACCAGGGTTATTTCAGGTTGAGCTGACTAATTACTGCAATATCGATTGCACCATGTGTGCACGGTCAGCCGGCCTGAAACGGCCGATCGGGCATATGGACCTGGAACTTTTCAAAAAAATTGTCGATCAATCCCGTGAATATCAAATGCCGATCCACTGGCTGCATCACTTTGGTGACACCTTGATTTATCCTAAATTGCGCGAAGCATTGCGATATTTTAAGGCTCATGGCTATGGTCCAGGGAATGTTTCTACGAATGCTATTTTATTGAATGACGACAAGATTGATATGTTGCTGGAATATGGTGGCAATGTACTGTGCTGCATCGATACCATGGATCCGGTAGCTTACAAGAAAATAAGAAATAATAATCACTTTGAAAAAGTGAAACATAATATTGAAAAATTCATTGCCGAGCGCGATCGCAGAAATTCAGATACCACGATAACAATACAGTTTTTACGTACTGCGCATAATATGGATGAAGATCTGACCAATATGATAGATCACTTTGGTCAGCATGATAATGTTCGTTTTATAGAAAAACGCACGGACAAACACCCTAAAGGCGGCGATATTACTGTCGTTGCGCTGGATGATGAATTCCATAACAAACGCACTTGTTTCAAAATCCGTTCCGAATTTTGTGTGTTATGGACAGGCGAATGCGTGCCTTGCTGCTGGGATGCTGACGGCGAACAGATTATTGGTGATGTGCGCGATGAAACATTGGCTGACATTTGGCAGGGCGAACGCCACAAAAAGATGCAGCAACAATTATATAAGGGTGAAGCGGGTGTCTTGACACTGTGTGATAAATGCACTGGACCAATCAGTGATAATATCATGGGGCTGCGAGAGCAGGTCAATGCCCATGCTTTACGCTGGATTAAAGAAGGTAAAAAGGTTGTGCTTGCTGCAGCTAGTAAGGCCATGTTTGACCTGTATGAGAAAACACAATTACGCAACCTGAACGTAATGGCTTTCTGCGATATCAATCCGGAAGGAAAAGTACCGCCGGTGAATATTCCTGTCCTCCCGTACTCAGAAATTGAAGGGATCAAGCCGGACGCGATTCTTATCTTCTCGCCGGCCTACAGCACTGAAATCTACTTTCAACAGAAGCATTGGCGTGAGAATAATGTTGAGATAGTAGTGCTCGGTGAGTTTTTATAATTTGGTATGGCAGCAGGAGTTCTTTAGTGCCTTTTTTTATGCAGAGCTATCTTGCACCAATTCCCTCTGTGGTGTTTGAAAACTACCAGAAGTATATAGAGCCATTGAAACATCAGGGCAAGTGTATTGTATTTGCTCCACATTGTGAGCTGGTATTTAATCTGGTTTATCGTGGTTATTTCCGCCATTTCAATGTACTTGGGGCCCTGGATAGAAATAGCAAAAAAATCGGCAAAACAGGCAATGGCCTTTTTGCTTATAGCTATGATTCCTTAGCCGAATTGAAACCGGATGTTGTGGTGGTTGCCAATACACGTTACCACAATGAAATTGTGGCCTCTCTGCGTGCAACAGCAGAAGAGTTAAATTTCGAGCTAGTTGATCTTTGCGCAGGTTACGAGCATGCCACATTCAGGCAGGAATTAGCTGAATTTCTGGATTGCAGAAAAATAAGCCAATTACGACCAGGTTGTGTTGATGTCCCGGCGACGATTACCGATGCAGATACAATGGCGGTCGAAATTATAATAGAAACAGGTTGGGGGCTCGGTGATAAATTATGCGCGCTGAGCGCGGCACGCGAATTTGCGCGCCGCAATCCGAACCTATCTGTCTATTACAATACCTTGCCGAATATTGTTACTGCCTATGGTGATGATCTCGTGAAGTTGGGCACGGGAGCCTATCCGTTGCCAGAGAATTATGCTCTGTTTCATAGGGAAAAAGACTCATCGCCAGCAGCAAATTATTTAGGTTGTTATTACCTTGGGTTAGGCATTAATTTTGATTCTAATCCGGGACTCGAGTTGCCTGCAGTCGCTCCCTGTGCGGGATTAACGCCAGGCAGCTATGTTGCATTACAACCCACGGCCAATTGGGCTAAACCCAATCTCTCGTTAAATGATATAAAACGAGTTATTCAGGACTCGCCTTTACCTGTCGTTTTAACCGGAAATTATATTACCAATAACACCACGGATAATATCTCCGACGAAGATAAGCAACGTTTCAATCAGGAACTGATTACTGCCGGGGCGAATGCCTCATATATCGGTGATGAAATGAATATGCTCAAACTCATCCGCCATGCCGCCTTAGTTCTGACCCCACGCTCAGCTAGTGCACATATCGCTGCCGGCTATGGTGTAAAAACCGTAGTTTGGATTCCAAATGATGGCGAAAATTGGCATCTGGATTATCCAGATTGGCAACATAAACGTATTTTTGCTGCCCAGAAGCACGTTGGCGATGAGCTGATTCGTGAAATGCATAACCTGCTAGAGACAAAATAATTTGGAGTTGAAATGACATCCTTTATTCATGATTGCGTATACAAAAAAATATTCAGCTTATTACCCGAGCTCATTCGTTCGCAAAGCCGCGTGCTGTTGTATCCAGCTGGAGCAATGACGAAGGAGTTGATACAAAAGAACGTATTTAAAGGCTGTAATTTAATCGGTATTTCGGACAAATCATGCGGTGATGGTTTTGATGCCGGACTCAATATCACCACATATAGCCGCGATTCCATTTTTCAAGCAGAGCCGGAATATATTTTGATCTGCTCGCTCTCATTTCATAATGAAATCATGAGTGATTTTTTCGCTGAGTGTTTAGCAAAAAATGTAAAGTTAATTGATCTATCCGAAGGCTTTGAAGTTGGCAAAGAAGATAGAACATCAACTTATATTGATAAAGTCAATGCCTTGCTCTGCGCATCAGAGATTCGTGCGCTGTTAGCTGATGAAAAATACAAAGATAAACGACGCCTCGAGCCTTTTGGGTATAAATGTTATTCACAGCACGATGAAGATGGGATGTTGGCTGAGGTATTCCGTAGACTGGGGGCTGACTTGCCTCGTTCTTTTGTCGAATTCGGCGTTGGTGACGGTCTTGAAAATAATTCATTATTACTGTTAAAACAGGGCTGGCAAGGTTTATGGATTGAAGGCAGCAATGCCAATGCCACCTTGATAAAAAAGCGGTTTGCTAAACAAATAGCGGAAAGACAACTGCATTTTGAACATCAGTTCATCGATAAAGATAATATCAACCAGTTGATTGGCGCTCATTTCACTGGGGAACTTGGTATGTTATGTGTCGATATCGATGGCAATGATTATTATGTCTGGGAAAATATTGATGTGGTGCAACCTTGGGTTGTTGTGATTGAATATAACGCTAAATTTCCGCCGCCCATGAAGTGGTCAATTGAATATGATAAAAATCACATCTGGAATTTGACGGACTATCAGGGAGCAAGCCTAGCCGCACTGGCTGAATTGGGCGCCAAGAAGAATTACCAACTGGTTGGCTGTAATCTTAATGGTACCAATGCTATCTTTGTAAGAAAAGATAAAATCGATGAACAATTCTTGGTAACCGATGATCTGCTGGAATATTACCACCCCCCAAGATATTTCCTCACAGATGGCTACCGGATGATGTGTGGCCACGTACCAGACCCGCGAATGGGCGTTATTCTGTAATCGTCGAAAAGGAACACTGGTGCATCGTGAATTCCGATGCACCGTTTTTACTCCCAGCGATCTGGCATAAATAAAACCCATGTTATCAGGGGACTATAATGATGAAAGAACTTGTTCTTGGTATTAATTATTTTGGGCATGATTCAGCTGTGTCGCTGGTCAATATGGACGGTGACGTTCTGTATTGCTTAACCGAGGAGCGTTTTTCAAATATAAAGCATGACGGGGCTTTCCCTGTTATGTCTATCAATAAAATTATCGATTTGATAAAGCATCACGCACTTGGTGATTTAAAATACATAGCATTAAATCATGACCCCGAATTGTATGTAACCGATAAGTTATTCAGCTATATTGACAGCTGTTGTGTTCGTGAACAGTCCGTCCTGCTTAAAGATAGTATTTTGGCTGTATTGCCTGAAATACGGGTATGTCGGCAAGATATGTACCCGCTTAATTATCTGCAAGAATTAATTATTCGCCTAGGTATTCATAAAGATATATCAAAAGATCTGCTTCGATATATAAAGTGGTCTCTGAATCGTTATCTTTATACGCAACAAACACTTACAAATATTACGGCTATGTTTCCTCAATGCCAAGTGATTCCAGTGGCACATCATGCCTGTCATGCGGCAAGCGCTTTCTTCTGCTCTGGTTATTCAGAGTCTGCCATTATGACGATTGATGGTTACGGTGAACATGATACGGTTACCCTGGGGGTAGGGTGCAGGGTGAGAGCATGAGTGCTCAGTTTTTGTTCGC
>CAIZDF010000680.1 GCA_903931645.1 uncultured Tolumonas sp. | reverse complement strand
TGGAAACGTGCTGCAAATGGCGGAAAAATGGGGAGTAGATCCTGACTTGATGCTGGATTTCAGCGCCAACATCAATCCGTTAGGTATGCCCGACTCATTGAAAAACGCCATCATGACTCAACTCCATCTGGCCGAACGCTACCCTGATATTGATTATCAGGCGCTGCATGCATCCTTATCACGTCACACCAATTGCCCGCCAGAATGGATCCTGGCCGGGAATGGTGCGACTGAACTGATTTTTTCGATTGTTCGTTACCTGAAACCTAAGAAAGCGCTGCTCCCCGTGCCGGGATTTGCCGAATATCGTCGAGCTCTGCAGCGTGAGGGCTGTGAGATCATTTATTACCCACTGTTGGAAGAAGATGACTTTCAGCCCACCACGCAAATTCTTTCCGCTCTCACAGCGGATATTGATTGCTTGTTTCTCTGCACGCCCAACAACCCAACCGGACAATATCCCGATCAGGGGTTGTTATTAGCGATTGTCGCACACTGTCAGCAGCACAATATTGCCTTGATCGTCGATGAATCGTTCATTGATTTTCTGCCTGATCAGCCGGGTTTAACGGCATTTTTATCAGAAAACCCCAAGCTTTATTTGCTGCGTTCACTGACCAAATTTTTTGCGATTCCCGGCCTGCGCCTGGGTTATCTCATCAGTGCCGATGAACAAGCCATCGACAGCATGCGCAATTTGCAGGAACCGTGGACGATCAACGCATTTGCCGCGTTAGCAGGTGAAACTGTGCTGGATGATCAGGGGTATATCCAGCAGACATATCAATGGCTGAGTGAAGAACAACGCTATCTTTTCGAGTCACTCTCGACATTTTCTACATTAAAAATATGGCGACCAGCGGCCAATTATATTTTTATCCGTTGCCTCGATGAGACCTTGAATCTGCAAGATGCCCTGCTGGCGCATCGGATTGTGATCCGTCATTGTGCCAATTGTCCGGGGTTAAACGCGCATTATTATCGGGTCGCGATAAAAAGCCATGCTGACAACCAAGCGCTTATTGCCGCCTTAAAACAGGTGCAGCCACATGGCTGAAGCCTGCTGCCCAGCATCTTGCGGAGAGCTGATCCAAGGCCTGATCAACGGTTCGGAAAAACTCATTTCCTGCCCGATTGATTGGTACAGTACCGTTGAAGTGAAACAAGGCTCGGCGCATCAATTTGATGAACGACCATTGATGCGCCAAGCCTTGAAAGCAACGCTCAAGCACCTGCAGATCAACGAATTATGGCATCAGAAATTATCCATCCGCTTTAACTCAACCATTCCGGTTGCCAAAGGCATGGCCAGTAGCACCGCCGATATTGCAGCAACGGCTGTCGCCACCGCTCGTCATTATGAACAGGAATTGAGTAGTCAGACGCTGGCGCAAATCTGCACTTCGCTGGAACCGAGTGACAGCACATTCTTACATCAACTTAGCTTATTCGATCATAATCGAGGTGAAATCCACCAACAGTTTGAATGGGTGCCCGATTTAGATGTTCTGATTTTTGAAAGCCCAACACAGCTGAATACGGCTGATTACCATCAGATGCCGCGTCAGCAACGACTAAAGCAGAATGAAGCACAGGTAACTGATGCCATCCGTCTGTTTGAACAAGCAATACAGACGAAAGATGTCACATTATTTGGTCAGGCGTGCATACTGAGCGCGATTGCAAGTCAGCATATTTTGGCAAAACAGGGCTTTGAACAATTCCAACTCTTGATTGAAAAATTCGATTTACCCGGCATGGTTGTCGCGCATAGTGGCACCGTGGTTGGTTTATTATGCCGCCCTCAGCAACATGACCCCGATGCGATTTTTACTGCCATACATCATTCTGTTTTACAGACTCACTACCCAACACGGTATATGAAAAAGCTCATTGCAGGCGGAGTGATCTAATAAAGATCATTTAACACGTAATATTTGGTGGCTAATACCATTAAGGTCTAGCTGCACAGCTTGTGAACGCTTTAGCTGATTTATTTTTTGTAACATATCGTCGGTGTAGCCTTTGCGCATCATCCATTGCATCGGTTCGTGAAAACTGTCTTCATTGACAATGAATGTATCAGTGGCAGAACTGTTACAAATACTAACAACCCAAATACGTTGCTGAAATTCCAAGATCTCAGAGAGTTGATTTAATAACCAATATTTTACTTGTGCTAGTATTTTCATACTGTTCTTACTCGATAGTGTATTTAACCGTTCTTATTATGCGAGAACATGCGCTGTTATCTTAAAAAGAAAAATCCGGATCTTTTAAATAACCGGATTTTAGTATTCAAGTAAGTCTATTTACTAAAAATAACTATGCATTATATTCATCGAAATTTTCTATGTATTCATCAATGTTATCGATGAGTAACTGACGATATTGTTCTGTAAAATATTCCACCGCAGCATCTTTTCCAGCTTTTATGTCATCGGCTTTTTCAGCAGAAGAAGCAACAAGAAATGCATTAAAACGAGCTGTTGCGTACAGCAAAGAAGAGCTTACATCATCGCTTTCTGCTTCTTCTGCCTGTTTATTCGCCAGATTGATAATTTCATCAGCGCGTTCCCAGAACAATTCATCTTGTGTTGTATCACTCATAAATATCTCCTAC
>CAIZDF010000679.1 GCA_903931645.1 uncultured Tolumonas sp. | reverse complement strand
GATCTCTGCAGAGTGAAGGTGAACATGGTGAACTTGGTGAACGTGTCCCAAGACTTTTCCCCCCGGAGACATATATACTCCTTGTCAATTGCCAGGATTCGTAATAAAAATGGGCAATAGTTCGATTGGTCAAACAGTAAACCCATAAACTACTATAAACGTCCACCTCTTGTCAACTACCGGATTCTATATCCGGTAGTCATTTGAAATAACTAGCTGTAAATATTGTATATTAAACATGACAATATGTATTTAGTGCATTTTTAGTACATTTAACTTTTAATTCTGGGCATTTTTTTGCATAATTACTTGGGCGGGAATTAGTCATGTATGTTGAAAGATAGGGGGGGTAAGTGTTATAATGATTTCACTGCAACGTCCACAATCTGGAGGCTTTAAAGGTTCTGTTAGCTGCTTTTTAGATCAAGATAAACTGGAAGTATATGAACTTTTACTGTCCAAAAAAAAGCATCCTTAAAAATGCTGTCTTCGTATATTCCTCTTTTTGTGGTGATTTGCGAAGACAGTTGAACAACTTGTTGGATTTCAATTAAGGAGGAAAGCATGTCGCCGGAGCCGCTAAGTTTACTTGCCTTGCTAATCGCCTTGACTTCGACAGTGATCAATTATCTTTTAATGCGCTTTCAGCGTGACCCAGAAGTGGTCGTGTACGCAGTTCACGACTGGCAGAGGCCATCAATAATCAACCTAGTAGTTGAAAACACAGGCTGTGGTGTTGCCAGCGACATTAAGTTCGAAGCCAATCGAACGATTCCTGCGAGAGCTTTTGGTTTTGAAAATGCACCGTACCCTCAAGTAATGATCGATGGGCCTCTGATTAATGGTATTCCGTTCTTTAGACCTGGAGACAAGCGCATTATCACTTGGGGCCAGTATGGTGGTCTTAAAACCGGACTGGGTGACGAGGTACTGGATATTACTGCAGTGTATTTTAGTAAACCACCGTTTAGGATAAAGAAACAAAAACACAAGACTACATCAAGCATTGATTTGCGTTCGTTCGAAGGAACAGATGCATCAGATCGAAACTGGGACAAGAAGGCAGCGGACCAACTTGAAGACATCGCCAAAAC
Organism: uncultured Tolumonas sp.; assembly: GCA_903931645.1. Classification (GTDB taxonomy): domain Bacteria; phylum Pseudomonadota; class Gammaproteobacteria; order Enterobacterales; family Aeromonadaceae; genus Tolumonas. Next base: position 763 of record CAIZDF010000679.1, on the reverse strand, counting down.
TCTATCAAAGCTTACAGATGTCGTAATAAGACAAAGCACATTGAAGGTATCGATCAAAACGGCGCAAGATAAAAATGATTAAATACAACAAGGCAAATTAACTCGGATGCAAATTCTGCTGCGCTCAATGCACCGGTTATTTGCATCGTTGGGCGCGTGAATATGCCTATCATCATTTCATCAAAATGAGGTGTGCTAATTATGACTTTTCTTGCAGCAAAATGTCCTCAATGTGCAGGAAACTTGCAAGTACCAGATGATCGCGACACTGTTAAATGCATGTATTGTGGTGTTGATGTCGTTGTCCGCCAAGCTATCCAGCTTGTTTCTGGTAATTCAAAAAATTTTCTGGAGTTGGCTAAAAATGCATCCGCTGCTGGTAACTATTCTGAAGCGTATGATTATTTTACAAAAATTCTTGAGAATGAACCTAATAATGCGGAGGCATGGTTTGGAAAAGGGACCGCTGCAGGCTGGCGGTCCACTCTTAAAGAATTTCGCTTTGCAGAAATGTTAGTGGCTTATGAGAATGCCACAAAATTCGTAGAAGGCGATAATAAGGATAAAATGAATGGTGAATGCGCCCATACTTTAAATGAAGTGGCACTTGCCTGTTACCAAATCTCTCGCAAGCACATGCTGGAGTTCGTTGCGTTGCCAAATATTTTTGAGGAATATACATCTAATTGCCGTCAGATCATTTCATTGTTGATGGCTGCTCACAGTTATTCCCCTAGTGACCGCCAAATAATCGAAAATATCG
>CAIZDF010000678.1 GCA_903931645.1 uncultured Tolumonas sp. | reverse complement strand
TTGATCGAGGTGGCTTGATGACAATTCTTGAAGGCGATATCAAGTTACTGGCTTCTGAACGATTAGCCGATACTGATGACGGCGGTGGGCGCATGACCGGCACAGAAGTCGTAACTGGTCAGCATAACAGCCTGTTTCCTGATATCTCTGATCTCGACCGCTCATATGGCCGAGTCAATCTGCGCAAAGCCTTTCTGGATATTGATACCGATAATGTGGATGTCTATTTCGGTTCGCATGTCGCAGTGCTGAAACCGCCGGCTGACCCAAATGTGGCGATCACCTTGTTTTCTACTGAAGACCACTTTGACGAACGGGCGGATGCGCGTGATTTTGTTGAACGCTATTTGGCCCGCGGACCGCGTTGGCAGGGGTATTTGTATGACACGCAAATCAAAGGGCAGCGAGCGATCCGTTTCTTTCAGCGCAAACAACAGCGTCTGCCGGAAGTGGGTGAGACACTAGATTTGGTCGGCGACGAAGGTAAATCGACCGAGTTTGAGCAGTATGTCCGCATTACCAAAGTGAGTTCAGAAGAGCGTGAGTTTCTGGTATCAGGCTACAGTCAGTCGTTTATCCGCACCGTCGTTACGGCCGAAATCTCTGATCCATTGCGTTATACGTTTGAAGGCAACACACCTACGCCGTATGACAACGAACCCCAGAAAACGGGCTTCCGTGAAACCGTGGTTGCGGATGCAGCGGAATACTTCGGCACGGTGCCATTAAAGTCAGCAGTGGCATTTGGCAGCATGCAGTGTTATGCACAAACCATTTTCACGCAGCTGGTGCCATCTTCCCGCACTGAAACTCCAGCTATCGATCTGACCGCTGGCGGGCAAAGCAGCACGCTTACCCCATCCGATAACGGGTTGGTGACCACCACGACCGTGGTAGCCCTTGGCCCGAATAAATCATGGTATCTCGGTAATGCCGCACAACCAGGCAGTGTCAGTTTTGTTATTGGCTCGGCAACCATAAAAGATTCCGGTGGCGAGATGGTATTAGGCGGCACAGTTGTGGGGAGTATTGAGTATCAACGCGGCGTCGTGTCGTTCAATACGCAGTGCCCGGATTACGGCACTGCGACCAAGACGATTGCGTTCAAACCTGCCGGCAGCGTATCGCGCATCAGCGACACCATGAATATTGCTATCAACGAAAATACGCGCGGCTATTCCTACACCGCCACACTGAAACCTATTCCTGACCCAGGTTCGCTGATTGTCAGTTTCATGGCGCAAGGGAAATGGTACGACTTGGTTGATAACGGGAAAGGCGAGCTGTATGGCGCAGATGCGTCTTACGGCTCCGGTACCATTAATTTTACCACCGGTTCTCTCATGATGACGGTGGGTGCGCTACCGGATACCGGCTCCGCGATTATGTTTGCCTGGGGGAGCCCAACGACCTCATTTAATCGAGCGAACACACCGACAACACAGGCGGGTGTTTCCGGCGTATTGGGTGACACCATTACTTTCAACGAATGGCCACTGCTGTTTGCCACTGCATGAGGATTTTATAAATGACGATAATCAAGCAGGGATCGATTGTTGCAGGCTCCGTCACCGCCTCATGGATTGTGGGTACAGTAACCAAAACAGCATCAGCTGATGTGAGCGGGGTATTCAGTGGTGATGCAACTGGCAGTGTTGATCATGTCAGTGGTCGATTTTCCATGTTTCCGAAGGTGCTGCCGCCTATTGGCACACCTATCCGTTATCAGTGGATCAAAGTCGGGGACAAGACCATCGCTGACTTGAACAATATTTCTCTGTCGTTAGTCGGAAATACGGTGAGCGGTATTATCCCCGATGTGCCGCTCATTCCTGGTCAGGCTGTATTTTCGATGATCCTTGATGTGGGGGATAACGTTGAGATCATCAACCCAGTGACGTTAAGTGTGATTGATGACGGCAATGGCCATTTGCTTAACGCTGTGACCAAAGCATCGCTTGGGACAATCAATTACAGCACGGGGGCTTTTGTTATTAACGCGCCGACATCAGCTGCGTTCCGGGTGAAAAAATATGAAAAGCGTTTTACGCCAGAAAACGGGCAGATAGGTGCGGATGCATATACATGGGTATGGGGATCAACCGTCACTGAAAATCACTCCTGTAGTGTTCGCGCCCCCGGATTAACCAAATGTGCGTATCTCACCGTACGTTATGAAAACCAACATGATTTGACGGTTTCCCTGGACAATTTAACCTTCGATTTTACGCCAAACAGTCGTGAAACCGTGGCGGCCGGTTCAGTACGTCTGGTGTTTGGTGGTCGTACTTACATTGACCGTTTAGGCTATCTCTACAGCAATATTGACCCACTGACCGATAGTGGTGAGCAATCCGGCACATTTGATTACAACAACGGCATTGCCAGAATCACGGTCTGGACAGCAGGCGCGACTAATACCAATGTTGTTGTGCAATCAATGCTGACCTATCTCGATGATCATACAGTTTCAGATATTACCTTTCGTACACCAGGCGCTCCGGTTCGCGCCGGCTCACTGTATATCCAGTGTCTTGATGCCGGTGGTGTTCTGCACGATGTCACCGCCCCTGCGGATGGCCGGATAAACTCAGATATTTTTGAGGGAACGGTCGATTACGAGACCGGTATTGTTTACATCAAATTCGGTTATCTGGTGAAAGCTTCTGACCACTTGGCAGCAGAATGGTACGACCAGAACTTAGTCGATGCGAACGGTAATATCTGGATGCCGCTGCAGGTGAAAGCCGATAGCCTGCGCTTTAATTGTGTGACTTATTCTTACCTGCCGCTTGATGCTGACATCATCAAACTGGATCCGGTGCGACTGCCAACCGATGGCAAAGTGCCTATCCTGCGCAAAGGCGGTATCGGGGTTATTCACAGCACTAAGCGAACACCGTTTCCTAACAACGTCTCCGCCGGTTACTTGCTGGATGTAGGGCGAACTCGATTAGCGAAATGCTGGCTTGAGGATGCTACGGGCAAAGTGGTACCAACCAGTAAATACAGCGTCGATCTGGATTATGGCAAGGTCACACTGACAACACCGCTGGATTTAACCGGCTATGCACAACCGCTGGAAGCCGTTCACCGCGTCGAAGACATGAGCATGATCACCGATGTGGAAATCAGTGGTCGTCTCACACTGGCCAGACCGTTATCACATAGCTATGACTCGGCAGATACCTATGTCAGTTCTGCGCTCATCATTGATGATTTATGGGCGCGTATCAGTGATGTGTTTGACCAGCAAACCTGGACTAGTGTCTGGAGTGACACCCTCATTGGCAGTCAATCTACTGCACAGTTCAATGCCACTGATTTTCCGATCACGGTTAAGAATCGTGGTGCTATTACTGAGCGGTTCGCCCTGATTTTTACCAGCAGCACTGGCTTTAACGTGATTGGTGAGCATCTTGGTCTGATCGCTATTGGCTCTATCAATGCAGTCTGCGCACCGGTTAACCCGAACACCACTACTCCGTATTTCAGTATTAACCCATTAGCGTGGGGTTCTGGCTGGAGCACCGGCAATGTGCTGCGTTTCAACCTGCAT
>CAIZDF010000677.1 GCA_903931645.1 uncultured Tolumonas sp. | reverse complement strand
TTTCCACAGCGGTTTTTTACGCTGATCATTGCCTTCCAATGGTTCATAACAGATCCAGTTGTTTTGTTGCTGGCCAAGATGTTTGGAAACGCTAATGGTGTTAGAAATATTAATAAACATAAAAATCCTTCAATAAATATATATGCCCATCGCGGGCTGTTTTTATAGGTGTAACAAATAAATGCACATTATGTGCGAATGCAAAATGCAGAGATAACATCCATCAAAATGGAATGCAGTGCCGGAACAACGAGACTTTCTATGTGAGATTTAGAAGAGACGGTGTAGCGAGGAACTTGGTTATTACTTAATCATTGAGCAAATTTCATGCTATAGAGTTATCAGCAACATAGCAAGCATATTTATAATAATAAAAATATTACTTTAAAATTTGGGGCCGTATGGCCGGTATGGACTGGCACCCACTGAATATAATTTGGCAACCAGAGACTATGGGTTTGAAGCCAGTATGCCACTATCTATTCTACCAGTGTTGGATAAAGTCGGGCGGCAATAAATATAAAAATGATAAAAACAATAGCCAGCACAGAAAAATCCAAGCCGAGGCTGTAGGCACCCTGTGTGTTATCTATCATCAGAGAACGTAAGGCATCGACCAGATAGGTTAGTGGATTAAGGTGTGCGAGAAACTTTAGCCAGTCTGGCATCAGAGAAAGAGGGTAGATAGCATTACTGGCGAAAAACAGCGGCATCGTCAGTACTTGTCCGATCCCCATAAAACGTTCTCGGGTTTTCACAATACAAGCGATGATCAGTGAAAATGTTGAAAAGACTGCAGCACCTAGGATCACACAGGATAATACGCCGAGAACTGTGAACAAGTCGTAATGGATGGAAATGTTCATGACAAACGCAATTGCATAAATAATGGCGGCTTGTATCAACCCGCGGAACCCTGCTGAGACTGCCTTACCAAATACCAGCGCGGCGCGTGGGCTTGGGCTGACCAATAATTTATGGATAACACCTAAATCTCGTTCCCAGATAACTGCGATACCATAAAAAATTGCCGCAAATAATACGCTCTGTGCCAGAATTCCCGGCGTCATGAAAGAGAGATAACTGACGTTCCCGGTGGGAATGCCGCGAACTCGACTGAAGACCTGACCGAATACTGCTAGCCATAATACAGGTTGAATGGCTCTGGATAACAGTTCGGTCGGATCACGCAGCAATTTATGTAATTCCATCCGGGTGATCGCCCAACTACAGGTAACAAATTCATAGATGGTGTTCATAAGTATTTACCCCAGGCGTTTGGCGGTAATTCTGGTTTGTTTGGCGTTGCGATAACCCCCGGTTTCTTCAAAATCATTTCCACTGTAATGTGCAAAAACATCGGTCATGGTGGCTTGTTTGCCCACCGAGGCTTTCAATTGCGCTGGTGCCCCGCAGGCGGCCAATTTACCCTGATGCAGAATAGCAACGATATCGCATAACTCATCAACCTCATCCATAAAATGTGTCGTCATTAGGATGGTCATGCCGTAATCTTTATTTAGATCTTGCAGGCGCTCCCACACAGTTAAACAGGCCATTGGATCTAGGCCTATGGTGGGTTCATCGAGAAACAGACTTGATGGGCGATGCAGCATGGCTTGTGCAATTTCCAAGCGTCGTATCATGCCGCCGGAGTATTGTTTCACTAACTGGTCGGCATGTTCAGAGAGCCC
>CAIZDF010000676.1 GCA_903931645.1 uncultured Tolumonas sp. | reverse complement strand
GTCTATAGCAAAGGAATTAAATTTAAGTGACAGAACTAGCTGCAGAAGCCCTCCTTCCCGACTTTTCAGATGTGTCGTGCGAGAAATTATCCTCTGTTCAACCGATTAGTTTCGCTGAAACGCAAGAACGTGCGGCATCAGCTATTTTGCGCCTCAATACTGCCAGCCAAAGCTGTCCGGCTTTATTGTTAAGTGGTTTTCCGGGCGTCAACTACGAACGCGTCATCATGGATCTGATTGATGACTGCCCAAAACCATTTAATCGTAGTTTTGATCTTTGCTATACCGAAAATCTGAAAAATCCTGTCCGCCCAATTTGGCTGAAATTGAAAGCAGGTACTGGCCCAGAATTTTGCGATTTATTAGATGACCTGTTCAAATTACTGCGACTGAAACTAGACGCAGAAGAGCTGGTTAAAAAGATCCTGCGAAAACAGGATAATGATGAAAAACTGGCCGAATACCTGACGGAACTGTCCGCACATGTTGCACAAGATGGTGTGTTTACTCATCCGGTATTGATGAATCTGATGATCCACCAACTGCAACAGCAGCCGCCTGTCATTTATGCCCGTGACTTAACCTGGCGTTCACTGTTTGGTTCTATCAATTATGTGACAGAACAAGGTAGCGTTTACAGTAACCACCATTTACTGGAAGCTGGTTTATTACGTGAAGCCAATGGCGGTTATCTGATCATCCCGGTTGATGAATTGCTGATGAAACCACAACTGTGGTTCAAACTGCATAATGCACTGGCTACTGGTTATCTCGATTGGTCGGCGCCGGAAGATACGCCGCCACAAACGCCGTTTTTCCAGCCAGAAGCAACACCATTGGATATCAAACTGATCCTGGTCGGCGATCGTATCTCTATTGCAGAATTCAATCTGCTGGATAATGAGTTTTCAGAGAAAATTTTCCTGCGAACAGATCTCATCACCGAATTTCCGTATGACGAAGATTCTGTGGCTCAATTTACTGGGTTGTTGTGCCATATTCGTCATCATGGGGACTTACTGGATTTCGATACATCGGAAGTTAAAGAGCTGATGCGTTTTTCCTGTCGTTTATGTGAACACCAGCGCATCCTCTCGTTTGCCGAAACACAACTGGTCGCGCTGATGCAACTGGCTCACAGTATTGCCGCCGAACAAGGTGCGGAAGTGATCACATCAGTGCATATCAAAGCGGCGTTGTCTGAGCAGGAATATCGACTGAACTACATCGTCGAGCAATCTGACCAAGGCATTGTAGACCAGCAGATCTTGTTACAAACCGAAGGTGAAGTGGTTGGCCAGATTAACGGACTTTCGGTCATTCAGATCATGGGGCACCCTTATGACTTTGGCGAACCGGTACGATTAACCGCCACCGTTCATATGGGCGACGGTGATGTTTCCGACATTGAACGTAAAGCCGAGTTAGCGGGTCATATCCATGCGAAAGCCATGATGATCATCCATGGTTACCTCTCTACGTTGTTTGGTGCGGAAAACCCCTCGCCTTTATCAGCCAATCTGGTGTTCGAACAATCGTACAGTGAAATCGATGGCGACAGCGCTGCACTGACCGGCCTTTGTGCCCTGCTCTCTGCTTTAGCACAACAACCGATCTACCAACATCTGGCCGTAACCGGCGCCGTAGACCAATTTGGTAATGTGCAACCGGTCGGTGGGCTAAATGAAAAAATTGAAGGTTTCTTCCGTGTTTGTTCGATTCAGGGGCTGAACGGAAAACAAGGTGTCGTGATCCCAGAGTCAAATTATCTGCAACTGATTTTATCTGATGAAGTAGTTGAGGCGGTTAAAAATG
>CAIZDF010000675.1 GCA_903931645.1 uncultured Tolumonas sp. | reverse complement strand
GTGGTTGATGCGTTGCAAGGTAAAGGCGCGACCGAACACGTCTGCCATGTGAAAGTGAATCGCCCGTGGGGAAGTTACTCGGTGCTTGAGGAAGATGAAAATTCATTTAAAATCAAGCGTATTGTCGTTCAGCCTGGCGCTAAGCTCAGCTTGCAGAGCCATTCGCATCGCTCCGAACACTGGGTGGTTGTCTCTGGTTCTGCAACGGTGACTAATGGTGACCAGGTAATAACCGTGCAGAAGAACCAAAGCACCTATATTCCGATGGGTACGCTGCACCGTCTGGAAAATCGAGGCAAAATTCCGCTGCACATCGTTGAAATTCAGGTCGGCGAATATCTGGGCGAAGACGATATTCAGCGCTTTGATGATAATTACGGCAGATAAGGAAAGTTAGCCAAGACACTCCGGTTTGGACGCTTTGTTCTGCCGGATATTTGTCTGACTATTGTTTGGCCTTGTTATACAGAGGCATAACTTCGGGCAAATGACGCGCGATTTCCCTTTCACGGTTCTCACCGGAGGGATGCGTCGATAGCCATTGAGGTGGCGCGCCACGATTGCTGGCGGTCATCTTACGCCAAAGCGTCATCCCGGCTCTTGGATCATAGCCAGCACGGGCGGAGAGCTCCAACCCGACAATGTCTGCTTCGGTTTCATCGCTGCGTGAAAATTTCAGTGTCAGCAGGGAACCACCAGCTTGAAATAGGCTGTTATATCGCCCGTCTCCAATATTGTGTCCTAACAGGGATACCCCAAACTGGGTTAGCTCGCTCTTGGCCATGCGTTCACGGGCGTGTTCACGCAGCGCGTGAGCGATTTCGTGGCCCAGTACGATGGCGATTTCATCATCAGATAATTTTAACGTATCGATTAGCCCGGAATACACCGCGATCTTACCGCCCGGCATACAAAACGCATTGAGTTGATTCGAGCGGATCAGATTGATCTGCCATTGCCACTGGCCTGCGCGTGGATTAAATTTTCCGGCGTGAGGGATAATTCTTGAGGTGATAGTGTGCAGGCGCTTCAGTTGCGCATTCTTATCGGTTGCCAGCGCGTGTTGAGCGGACGCCTTATGCATCATGTCTTCATACTGAACGGATGCTTGCTGTTCTAGCTGTTGCGCGGGGACTAAATTACGAAATAAAGAAAGACTGCCGACACCGACGCCATCTTGCGCGCAGGCAACAGCGCTAAACAATAACAGTGCTAAGATTAAACTTGTAAATCTGATGTGCATCATTGATTTTAAACGGAAATTTAAGATAATGAGCAGGTGAGGGCGGAGCCAGCCAGTTGACTGACAGGCTCCGTTGAATTGCTTTACTTACCGTTTACAGCCGCTTTGAGGGTTGCGCCTGGCTTGAATGCAGGTGTCTTTGAAGCGGCGATCTTCAGTTCAGCGCCGGTTGCCGGATTACGGCCAGTACGGGCTGCACGTTCGCGCACTTCGAAAGTACCGAAGCCGACCAGCGCCAGATTTTCTCCTTTGCCCAATGTTTCAGAGATGATTTCCAGCAGGGCTGCGATATTCTTATCAGCGTCAGCCTTTGTGCTACCGGTCTTACCTGCCAATGCGTCTATCAGTTCTTTGCGATTCATATTCAATGCTCCGGTTGTGGTTAAAATGTTTTAAATAAATTTATTAAATACTTGTAGTGCCTTCGATAACCGCTGAATATTTCGTCTTCAGTGATTCATAAAGTATTGTTCTTACATCGCTGATATTAGGATCGGTGGCGGCAAGCACTTCGATCAAATGTTCATTATCTTCGCGTCCATCCCATACTTTGACATATGTGCCCAGTTTATAGCCGTGATTCTGACGAAATACATTAAGTACATTTTTACCAACATACTGCTTAAATAACGCGCTCCAATCCATGGCACAGTCCGTCAGCAGTGATTCAAACAGCGCAAGACTAGTACGTTTAGCAGTTGCCAGACCGACCAGCAGGTCAAGCTTTTCCAGCAGATTCAATTGAGTCAGC
>CAIZDF010000674.1 GCA_903931645.1 uncultured Tolumonas sp. | reverse complement strand
TAGAAACTCCTATCTCTTGGTCGAGATTGAAGTTTCTAGGTCACCGTATCACACGGTCAAACCTTTGGAGTCCCCCGGCAAAGCCGGGGGATTACCTAATTTATTTATTCGGTGCCACACCGGCAGATGCGGTGAGATTTAATTCGCGCTGAATATCCGCCCGGATCGCTTCGGCAATACGTGTCGCACTGCCTTGAAATAACGGGCTGTCAGTGACATCGATATAAGCTTCATCAATCGAAACTGGTTCAATGATCTCGCTGTAGCGGGCAAAGATCTGCATCACTTGGCGCGACACTTCGCGGTATAACGCCATACGGCCCGGCAGTAACACCAAACGCGGGCAGAGACGCAATGCATGTGCCGTCGCCATGGCCGAACGAATGCCATAACGACGCGCGACATAATTACAGGTCGAAATAACGCCACGACGCTCCGCCGGGCTGCCAATCGCCAACGGCAACGACACCAACGCCGGATTATCGCGCATCTCGACCGCGGCAAAAAAGCAGTCCATATCCACATGGATAATTTTTCTCATTACAAATACTGTTTATGCATACAGTATTTGTAAGTTTAACTGCTCTTTTAGCTGACGACAAGCAAGGAAACGTAGCTTGTTTTAAGGCACTTCGTGGCCGGCAGCCGCTTCCCAGATGCAGAACCACTGTTCACGCGTCAGGTTGATCGCTTTTGCTGCCACCGCAGAACGCACACGCTCAATATTGCCGGAGCCAATAATTGGCAATGGCTGGCAAGGCAGTTTCAGCAACCAGGCGTAAATTACCTGATCCAGACTTGCGCCGCCCAGCTCTTCGCTGACATTACTTAACACGGTGCGCATACGGTGCGCCTGTTCCGTTTGTGCGGTAAAAATAGAGCCGCCACCTAACGCCGACCAAATCATCGGGCGGATGCGCTTCATCTGCATTTGATCCAGCGTACCGTCATGTAAAGCGAAGATATTCGCCGGATTCACTTCCACCTGATTGGTGACCAGCGGGAAATCCAGACGCGATTGCAGCAGGTCGAACTGATATGGGGTGAAGTTAGAAACACCAAAATGACGGACTTTGCCACTTTGTTTCAGCTGCACAAACGCATCGGTCACTTCATCCGCATTCATCAGTGGATCAGGACGGTGGATCAGTAGCAGATCGATATAATCGGTGCCTAAATTTTGCAGTGAATTATCGACCGAATAGGCAATGTGCGCGGCAGAGGTGTCGTAATGTTTAACCGTACGATCAGGATATTTCGCGGACAGTAATTTGATATCGCATTTGGTCACAATTTCCAGTTGCTGACGCAGTGCAGGTTCCAGCGCTAACGCTTCACCAAACAGTTGTTCGCAGCTGTAACCACCGTAGATATCCGCGTGGTCAACCGAGGTAATACCCAGCTCCAGATGTTGTTTGAGAAAATCCAGTCGCTGTTGGGCAGACATATTCCATTCCGCCAGTCGCCAGTAACCTTGAATAAACTCGGATAATTGAAAACCACCGGGGGCCGCTTCGACACGAGAAATCATGATTGTTACCCATAACATTAAAAATCAGGATGAACATCCTAAGGAGATAACCGTCTGACAACAGCTAATTTTTTCTGTCAGACGGTAAATATATGAACGCTGCCACAAGGTGGATAAAAAATCAGGAACCGGGTTTCACCAGATAGGGTTCAAAGGATTCTGAATATTGCGCTTTAAAGCCGTTATCGGTTTTGATCACCAGATAGACAGCCAGATGTTGTTGCTTGGCAAACGCCATCGCTTTCTCGGGCCCCATCACCATCAGGGCGGTATCAAGTGCATCAGCTTCCAAGGCGGTAGGCGTAATAACAGTTGCTGAAACTAAACGATGAGTAATGGGGCGCCCAGTATCAGGATCAATGATGTGGGAATAACGTTTTCCATCTAATTCGAAATAATTCCGGTAGCTACCGGAAGTACTAACACCTCGTCCGTCAGGTACAATAATAGCCTGCACTGCATCTATCTCATCCGTCGGTTTTTGGATAGCCAGCTTCCATTTTTCATTTTTCGCATTGAAACCCCGACTACGTGACGCACCCGCGATATCGATCAGATAATTATGTGCGCCACGTGACTCAAGAAAGTCCGCAATTTTATCCGCTGCGAAACCTTCACCAAAAGTAGAGAAATCAACATAGATATCAGGGATATCTTTGCGCAACGTAGCATGATCAGCACTGACTTCAACATGCAGACGATTAATTCCAACTCGTTTACGAGCCGCCGCGATTTGTGCATCAGTCGGCGTTTTTATTGGTCGCCGGTCCGGGCCAAAGCCCCACAAATTTACCAACGGCCCCACGGTTGCATCAAGCAAACCATGTGTTCTCTGACCTGTCCTGACCGCGCAAATGGCCAAATCAGCCATATCCTGAGAAATCGGAAAAGCCGCTGTTGTCTGCTGTTGATTAAATTTAGACAGCATGGAATTGGGGTCATAAGTCGAGATTTCATCGTTATAGTGTTTTAGTAAACTATCCACCTGCGATTGCAATGCTTGCTGTCCACCGGGAAAATCCCCGACAACCTTAACACTATAAAACGTACCCATAGTCCGACCATGGATCTCTAACATCGGCTGTTCCGTCTGCTGCTGTGGTTGCTTTTCACAACCAAGCAATGACATCAGCACCAATAACCCTATTGTATGTTTACTCCACGACATACCGCCTCTCCTGCCGTTTATTAATTATTTGTGCCCGGCACAATTTGGCGAATCAGGTGCCAGTGCAGCGCGTGCTTGCCACTCTGCTGGCGTGTAGGTATGCAACGCCAACGCATGCACACCACTTTGCAAAGCCTGCGCCAACAGTGTATTCACTCGGCGGTGGCGAGCGACCAGTCGTTCACCATCAAATAACGCACTCACAACCACTACTTTAAAGTGACTTTCCGCATCCGGCCCGGAAGATCGATGCATGTGACTTTCGTTGGTTACTGACAACCAGGTTGGTTCCAAACCTTGTTGTAAGGTTTGTTCAATATGCTGTTGCATCGACATAGGTTACTCTCCGCCGTGATATTCAAACTAACAGCATAACGCGTCAACTCCGACAAACAACCCACTTACAGATAGGGTTATTTTTCTTTTTTGATAAACACTCTCAATACTTACAATCTTTAACGATCATTTTTTAATCTTTTCACCCGTCTGACTTGTTACAGCTATTCGTTGCTCGTTATAGTGACGCTATCAAATCAAGGCCAGTTTCACATTCCATCCCCATCGAATGGCGGCCATTAGCACAGCCAGTAGTCACCATGCTTACAACCGATCTTCAGCAGCCATCGATATCAGAACAACACTTGCTACATGGGCAATGGCTGCATGAACAGGGTCGGATTGATGATGCGCAACAATGTTATATCCATATTTTGCAACAGCATCCTCGCCACCGCATCGCCCTGCACCTGTTTGGTATCTCTTTGTATCAGCAAACCCGTTACGCCGAATCAGAGTATGTGTTGCAACAAGCACAGGAATTAGCCCCTGACGACTGCGATCTATTATCTGATCGTGGTTTAGTTTTGTTGGCAAAAGAGGATTACCTCGCGGCATTAGATTGTTTTGAACGAGCAATTGCGATTGATCCCGCTATGTCGGCAGCGTGGAATAATCTGGGCGTGACATTCCAACATTTGCAGCGTTTGGAACAAGCAGAACAGTGTTGGCGGCAAGTCTTAGTATTAAAACCCGAGCACCGGGATGCATTGATTAATCTTGGTAACTTATTTTATAAGCAAGGGAAAAATGCGGAAGCCTTAGAGCTGTTCGGCCTTCTTTTACAGAATTATCCGCAAGAAGCCATGAGTTGGCGAGTCACCGCTAAAGCATTAGCACAAGCCGGGTTACACGAACAGGCGCTGCATTATATCCAACAAGCCCTGCAATTATCCCCAGATTGTACCGATTGTCTGACCGAACAGGGTGCAATTTTACGACAACTGCATCGCTACAAAGAGGCATTTCAGAGCTATCACCAAGTCGCCGACATGGAGCCCAATAATGCCGATGCTGATAATAACTGCGGCGTGATCCTCGATGATTTAAAACAACATGAAGAGGCGCAAACCTATTATCAGCAAGCCCTCAAAAAACAACCGCAGCATATTGATGCGCTGTTTAATTTTGCTGTCAGTTTGGAAAAATGCGGCCTATGGGAACAAGCACGGCAGCGTTATCAGCAACTCACGCATGAACAACCCAATCACATTAACGCTTGGCATGGCCTTGCGGGTGTATTACTGAAACAACGCCGATTAAATGATGCCTTAGGCTGTTATCGACGTGCGCTGATGTTATCGCCCAATAGTGCCGAATTATGGCACGACTGTGCGATTGTATTACGTGATATGCAACGTCACTGGCTGGCACTCAGTTGCTTATGGCGCGCCATTCAATTGCGCCCTCACTTTGCCAGCGCACTGAACACGCATGGCATGATGTTGTATGAATTGCGTCAATTTGATGATGCGCAAGCTGATTTTAAACGCGCCCGGGAGTTAGATCCTAACCTGTCAGAAACCTACTGGAATCAGGCGCATTGTCATTTGATACAAGGACAAATGTTACTGGGCTGGCAATTATATGAATGGCGAAAAACCTGGCTCAGTGAAAACGCAAAACAACGGCAGTGGCAAAAACCACAATGGCGCGGAGAATCGTTTTTACCCGGACAAACGATTTTATTGCATGCGGAACAAGGTTACGGCGATACCATCCAGTTTTGTCGCTACGCCAGTCTGGTCGCCAAGCGCGGAGCGCGCGTGATACTTGAAGTGCCAGACGCATTACATACTCTGCTAAGTAAATTGCCAGGCGTTGAGCAAATTATTGTACGTGGCGATAACCTGCCCGCGCATGACTGGCAATGTTCTTTAATGAGTTTGCCACTCGCCTTCGCCACGACGCTGACATCTATTCCCGCTGCGGCTGGTTATTTAAATATTTCCGCTAAGCGAGTAGCCAACAGCAAGAACCCACAAATTGGTTTTGTCTGGGCTGGCAATGCCAAACATCACAACGATCGTGCTCGCTCCATACCCTTAGCGACGTTTAAGCCGTTATTATCTGTGCTGCCAACTGATTATATTTGCCTGCAGCAACCGCTGCCTGAACATGTCAAACAAACCATCTCCGCCGCTAATATTCATTTCCCTGATGAAACATTAAATGATTTTGCAGCCACCGCAGCCATTATTGCTGGGTTGGATTTAGTGATCACGGTGGATACGGCCGTGGCGCATCTGGCGGGTGCCATGGGCAAAACGGTTTGGATATTACTGGCCTATAACAATGATTGGCGCTGGTTGACTGAACGGGCTGACTCGCCTTGGTATCACTCAGCACGTTTATTCCGTCAGCCGGTGTTGGGCGACTGGCAAAGTGTGATTGCCGAAGTTAGTCAGGCATTAACGCAACACTACCCGTTATCGCTGAAAAGAACCGAAGCTAAAGAAAGTTATGAACCGAAGATAATCTGACGGAACGTCAGGTTGATCCGCCCATCTTGAACGCGCGCCATTTTCGGTAATGCATGCAGCCAATGATGCTGCATGTACCCCGCCATCACCAACAAACTACCCTCGGTTAACAATAATTCGTGTTTCAATGGTTGCTGTTTGTGTTTCAGCGTAAAACGCCGCGCAGCCCCCAAACTGACCGACGCAATCATCGGGTCACGACCCAACTCAGGTTCATCGTCGCTGTGCCAGCCCATCGAATCTTGTCCGTCACGGTAATAATTGAGTAACACGCCGTTGAAACTGGCACCAACAGCCTGCTCCACTTGCTGCTTTAAGGGCAATAACCAAGCCGGCCAGGGCGTGGCTGGCAGCGTCAATTTGGAGTAGGTGTAACTCGCCTCGCCATACCAACAGAGCAATCGTGGCTGTAACAGCACCCGACCAAACATCCGGATCGGTAATTGTTGCCAGTTAACTTGTTCCTGTAATAACGCGTACCAATGCTGCGCAACCGGTGCCGGTAAAAAATCGGCCTGCCACCACAACTCCGCATCGGTAAGTAACTGACGTTCTAACGGCATTTTCTGCTCCGGTGCATTGGTCTGAACGAGGATGACAGGTAGAATAGCGACATTATTATGAGATGGAAACGGCATGAACCTGTTGAACCTGGAAACGAGTGAGCTCACGCTGCACCGCTACCCTTCTACCAATGATCCCAATCTGCAAGCATGGGATGCTGCCGATGAATATCTGCTGCGTGAACTCACCGCTGAACAACTGCAAACTGCAGCCAGCCAAGGCCCGATCCTGATTTTGAATGATAGCTTTGGCGCACTCACCTGTGGGTTAGCGCATTATGAGCCGATTGCGATCAGCGATTCACTGTTAAGTCAGGAAGCCACGCGCCGTAACTGGCAAACCAATGAGTTGGAAGAACTGCCACTACACCAGCAAGATGTGCTGGCGCCGTTACCAGCCGCACCGTCACTGGTGCTGATCAAAGTGCCAAAAACGCTGGCGATGCTGGAATATCAGCTGCTGCGTCTGCGTGAAGTGGTGACACCGGAAACCCGCATTATTGCCGCCGGTAAAGTGAAAGAGATCCATAACTCTACCCTAGCCTTATTTGAACAGATTTTGGGTACCACCAAAACCTCGCTGGCGTGGAAAAAAGCACGTTTGATCTACCCACAAGTGGAAGATCGCCCTGAGATTACTAACCCTTATCCAACCATCTGGCCACTGGATAATACTGACTATCAGATCGCGAACCATGCCAACGTGTTTGCCCGTGCCAGTCTGGATATTGGCGCACGTTTCCTGCTGGAAAACCTGCCTCGCCCAAAACGCGGCCTGATTGCTGATTTAGGTTGCGGTAACGGCGTGCTGGGTTTAATGGCGCTGGAATATAACCCGGAAGCTGAACTGCTGTTCCTTGATGAGTCGTATATGGCGGTGGCATCAAGCCAGTTGAACATCGAACAAAATCGTCCGCAAGATCTGGCGCGTAGCCGCTTTCAGGTTGGTCACTCGCTGAATGGCATCGACAGCAACAGTATTGATGTCATTATTTGTAATCCGCCATTTCATCAACTGCAAACCATCACTGATGACATTGCCTGGCAGATGTTCCGCGATGCCAAACGTTGTCTGAAACGTGGTGGCGAACTGTGGATCGTCGGTAACCGACATTTGGATTATCACATCAAATTAAAACGTCTCTTTGGTGGCGCAGAATGTATTGCCAGCAACAGTAAATTTGTTATTTTACGCTCAATAAATCGATAGGAGCCTCCATGAAAAAGTTAATGTTACTCCTCAGCGTGCTGCTGTTTGTTGGTTGTGCCGCTTCATGGCCACAAAAAGCCAATCTGAACCCAGTCGTAGACGATCAACTGGATGGGCTCTATCAGCCAGGTGTAGATGTTTCTGTTAATGGTCAGGATGAGCGTGCGGGCAGCCAGATCATTAAAATCGCGCTGCCTGACACACCTGTGACCTTGATCCCTAACCAAGTATCACCACATGTTATGCTGGCTGAACGGCTGCAAAACGGATTCCAGCAACAAGGTCTGGCTCGAGGCAATCAATCCAATATCAATATCAATGTGATCGTTGAAGAATTACAGGCAACATTAACCAAACCAGGTGTGATGTTTAATGCCAATGCGAAAAGCCGCATTAAACTGACCGTATCCAACAACGGTAACATTCTGAATAAAGAATATAACCGTGCTTCTTCACAGGACAGCGTGACTCGTCCTGATATCCATGATTTGGAAGTGCTGCTGAACGAACAACTGTCTGAAATCATGTCGCAAGCACTGTCTGATAATCAGATCCGTGGTGCCATCAAAGGTCAATTTTAATGATGAAGTTGCGTAAATTAGTACTACTAGCCTTATTACCCGGTTTAGTCTGGGCCAGTGGTCCGCGGGTAGAAATGCAAACCAACCTCGGCAAAATTGTTGTCGAATTGGAAGCAGAAAAAGCACCGAAAACAGTGGCTAACTTTTTAAGTTATGTCGATGACGGTAGCTATAACAATTCGTTGTTCCATCGTGTGATCCCTGGGTTTGTCGCACAAGCAGGTGGTTATACTGCTGGTTTTGATCCACTGCCAACGCACTCTCCGGTAGAAAACGAATCCAGCAATGGCTTGTCTAACCGTCGTGGTACGTTAGCGATGGCTCGGATGAGTGACCCGAATAGTGCAACGCGTCAGTTCTATTTTAATCTGAACGACAACACCTCGTTGGACGCGAACGTACAACCCGGTTACACCGTGTTTGGTTCAGTCGTATCCGGTTTAGATGTGCTGGAAAAAATTGCGGATGAACCCACCAGTGTTGATCCAAAATTACGGGCCAGTGATGTACCAACTAACCCAATTGTGATCACCAAGGTCACGCGGTTAGACTAAACTCAGCATGTAAGTACTTTAAAAAAACCGGCTAAGTGAACCCTGCCGGTTTTTTATTACTCTGCTTTTTCGCTTTGCCACGGGGCGACTTTAAACAACAACAACATGCCCGGAAGCGCCAATAATGCACACAGCAGGAAGAAATTTTGCCAGCCCATCAATTCGACTAACCAACCCGTGCTGGCATTAAAGAATGTACGCGGTACGGCGGCCAAACTGGTAAATAACGCAAACTGGGTAGCGGTATAACGAGGATCTGTAGTGCGGGCAATGAAAGCAATAAAAGCAGCAGTGCCGACTCCGACCCCAAACGCTTCAAAACCAATCGTAAAACCCAGTGCCACACGATCGTGCCCGACACCAGCCAGCCAATAAAAGCCGAAAATAGCCAATATCTGCACGATGCCAAACAACCAGAGTGCGCGGTTGATGCCAAGCTGTAGCATCCAAATTCCGCCCAGCATACCGCCGATTACACTCGGCCAAAGACCCGCATGTTTGGCGATCAGACCAATTTCTGTTTTGCTAAAACCAATGTCTTGATAAAACGGCGTCGCCAGCGATGTCGCCATGCTATCGCCCAGTTTATACAGGAAGATAAATGCCAGAATTAGCAGTGCATTCTGCACACCTTGGCGCTGAATAAACTCATGGAATGGTTCAATCACCGCTTCCCGTAATGTACGCGGTACCGATGATGAGGCCGGCTCTTTACACATCAATGTCAACATCAGGCCCGGCAACATAAACAAAGCAGTGATCGGGAACACCCAATGCCACGGCAGATGATCGGCCAGAATCAACGATAACGAACCAGGCACCAAACCGGCGATCCGGTAGGCATTTACATGCACCGAATTGCCGAGACCCAGCTCGTGATCCGATAAGATCTCACGTCGATAGGCATCCAGCACAATATCCTGACTGGCACTGAAAAAAGCCACGCCAAAGGCCAGATAAGCAATCGTCCACAGTGAGGTTTGTGGTGAAAAAAAGCCCAGTGACGCAATGGCAATAATCAACGCCAGTTGTGACAACAGCATCCAGCCGCGACGACGACCTAAATTCAGAATAGGATAGCGGTCGATCAGCGGTGACCAGATAAATTTCCAGGTGTAAGGAAATTGCACCAGCGATAGCAACCCAATCGCTTTCAAATCAATCTGTTCTGTTTTCAGCCAGGCCGGCACCAGATTGAGTAACAGATAAAGCGGCAAACCTGAGCTGAACCCGGTGAAAACACAGATCAGCATCCGGCGGGTAAATAGCTGTTGATACCAGTGCTTTTGCGGCATGACAACTCCAAAAAATAAAGCCTCCGGAGGCAGATGCGCTCGGGAGGCCAGAAACAGCGCTAACGCAGGTTAGTCGCGGAAATTGGTAAACTGGAACGATTGCCCCAACTCCGCCTGACGCACCAGCGCCATCGCTTCCTGCAGATCGTCACGTTTTTTGCCCGTCACGCGAATTTCATCACCCTGGATCGCAGTCTGTACTTTTATCTTGGCATCTTTAATGGTTTTGATGAGCTTTTTCGCCACATCCGTTTCGATACCCTGTTTCAGTTTGATCACCTGAAAATAACGACGGCCAGAATGTTCAATGTCACCGATATCCAGACAGCTAACATCCATTCCACGTTTCACAATTTTATCGCGCAGAATTTCGATCATCTGTTTGAGCTGGAAATCAGCATTAGCAGCCATTTTGATCTCTTCTTTGTTCAGCTCAAAGGAGGCCTCAACACCACGAAAATCAAAACGGGTCTGCAATTCGCGATTCGCGTTTTCTACTGCGTTCTGAACTTCGTTCATCGCGACTTCAGATACAATGTCAAAAGACGGCATAGTAAATTCTCCTCATTCCAAATTGGCGCTAAATCTAGCAGAAATCAGCATCTGAATGAAGGTAATCTACTGCTATATCCAAAGTAATTGGAATTGCAGCAAGGCGACAAGTGAGTGAATCCCCATGAGCATAGTTAAGCTATGTGATTGGGGTGAATGAACGCCGTCAACGACGCTGCAACTTCAAGTACGCTGGATATAAAGCTGCCAATTCATGGCCGACATCGTACAATTAATTATTATATGACAGTGAGTTAACCTGTTTATGCAATGGACCATTTTAGGGGCCGGCGCCGTGGGTTCTTTGTTTGCCACCCACCTGCAACGCATCGGCCAAAAAGTTAACCTACTGGATACCCGCCAGCCACATCGACCACAAGCCAAACCCATGTTGTTGGAACAATTAGATGGTTCAATTTGCATGTGCGAACTTGATTGCATCGGCTATCAAGATCTGGCGCAAATTGGCTGTTTGCTGGTCACCACCAAAGTCTGGCAGGTCACCCAGGCCCTACAACCGCTGGTCGGTTTACTGCCAGAATCCTGCCCGCTTGTGCTGCTGCATAACGGTATGGGCACGGCTGAATGGCTAACCGAACATTTCCCACATAACCCATTGTTAGCCGGTGTCACCAGTTGTGGTGCACTGAAAACCGATGCCTGCCATATTAAACACACCGGCTTTGGTGAAACCTGGCTGGGTGCGCTTAATTCAGCCGGGGAACAGTGGCAAACATTAGTGTCGCCATTGGCTGATGCCTTAGGGCATGCCGCCTGGAGTGAACATATACAGGAACGACAGTGGCAAAAACTGGTGGTGAATGCGGTCATTAATCCGCTTACAGCGGTTTATAACCAACAAAGCGGTATTCTGTTACAACATCAGGATGAAATCGCGGAGCTGTGTCTGGAGTTACAGCCACTGTTATTGCAACAAGGCCTGACAAACACAGCTAACGAATGGCAAGAACTCGTCTTGCAAGTGGTTGATCGTACGGCAAAGAACTATTCCTCGATGCAGCAAGACCTCGCCAATCGACGCCGGACGGAAATAGACTACATTACCGGCTACCTATTACAGCAAGCAGAACAAAACGGGCTTGAATTACCACAACACCGTGCGCTATACCTAAAAATCAAAGCATTAGAATCACAATTTGTCACCGCATAAGGATGAACATCATGAGCAAAAAAGCACTGGTTATTATTGCCCCCGGCTGTGAAGAGATTGAAGCGGTAACCAGCATCGATACGCTGGTGCGCGGCAATATAAAGGTCACGGTTGCATCAATTAACCCCAACAAACAGCGTGAAGTAGTCGCGTCTCGCGGCGTA
>CAIZDF010000673.1 GCA_903931645.1 uncultured Tolumonas sp. | reverse complement strand
TTTCGGGTGGTCAGCGTCAACGTATTTCGATTGCGCGTGCGCTGGCAACTCGTCCTCGTTTGTTGATTTGTGATGAACCGACTTCTGCATTAGATGTGTCGGTACAAGCACAGATCCTCAATCTGCTGAAAGATCTGCAGCAGGAACTCAAACTCACCATGCTGTTTATCAGTCACGATCTGCCGGTGATCCGCCAGATGTGTGACCGTATTGGTGTGATGCAAAAA
Organism: uncultured Tolumonas sp.; assembly: GCA_903931645.1. Lineage (GTDB taxonomy): Bacteria > Pseudomonadota > Gammaproteobacteria > Enterobacterales > Aeromonadaceae > Tolumonas. Next base: position 1,599 of record CAIZDF010000673.1, on the reverse strand, counting down.
GGAACTTTGTTGGAAGTGGCGAAAACAGAAAGTCTGTTTGTGTCACCACAGCATGAGTACAGCCGTAAGCTGATTTCATTGATGCCGGAATTTAAAGGTATGAGCCGCGCTGGATTACAGATCGCGGAAGAAACGGCAGCCGTGAATCAGTCTGCATATTAATTAAAATAGGGAGCTAATTGATGAAAACAGGAATGAGCAAAATTGCTGCTTTGTTGCTGGCTGCAGGTGTTTGCATGCCTTTATATGCTGCGAATGTCAAAGTGGCGCTGGATGCTGATCCAGAATCACTGGATATCTATGAGCAGCTGTCTGGCGGTATTTTGCAATATGCCCACATGTCTTTTGACCCACTGGTGCGTTTTACCAAAGACATGAAATTTGAAGGCCGTCTGGCAGAATCTTGGGAACAAGTAGATGCCAAAACTGTGCGTTTCCACCTGCGTAAAGGCGTGAAATTCCACTCTGGTAATGCTTTCACTGCTGATGACGTGGTATGGACATACAACCGTATTCTGAAATCAGAAGATTATAAAGGTCTGTTTGAAGTCTACGAAGGGATGAAAAAAGTAGACGATTATACTGTCGACTTAGTTGCCAAAGTGCCATACCCATTGGTTCTGCAGAACGCAACTTACCTGTTCATCATGGATTCCAAATTCTATAGCGGTAAAACCGAAGACGGTAAAGCGAAAGACGAAATCGTTAAAGCAGCGAACACCTACGCGGCAAACCATGTTTCTGGTACAGGTCCATTCAAACTGGTTTCTCGTGAACAGGGCGTGAAGCTGTCTCTGGAACGTAATAAAGATTACTGGGATAAAAAATCACCAGGCAATGTTGATCATCTGACTATCGTGCCAATCAAAGAAGATGCGACCCGTGTTGCCGCTTTACTGTCTGGTGATGTGGACATGATTGCACCAGTTGCACCAAACGATCAGAAACGTGTGCAGTCTGATAGCAATCTGCAGATGGTAACAGAAACCAGTAACCGTATCGTGATGTTTGAATTGAACCAGAACAAAGTTCCGGCATTCAAAGATCAACGTGTACGTGAAGCGGTAAATCTGGCGGTTAACCAAAAAGGTATCGTTGATAAGATCATGAAGGGTTTCGCAACCCCAGCTGGTCAAATGAGCCCAGAAGGTTATTTGGGTCATACTGCTGATTTGGTGCCTGAATATGATCTGAAAAAAGCGCAAGAACTGATGAAAGCGGCGGGTCAGGAAAAAGGTTTCGAGATCACGATGATCGCGACCAATAACCGCTATATCAATGACGCTAAGATCGCTGAAGCTGTGGCTAACATGCTGTCTAAGATCAACATCAAAGTCACCCTGAAAACCATGCCAAAAGCACAATACTGGCCTGAATACGACAAGTGTGATGCTGGCATGCAGTTGATCGGCTGGCAGTCTGATACTCAAGATTCTGGTAACTATTTTGAGTATCTGGTGCAAACCAAAGATGCGAAAACTGGTAAAGGTCAGTACAACTGCGGCGGCTACTCAAATGCCGAAGTGGATAAGCTGATTGCGGCCTCTAATGCGGAAGTGGATGTGCCAAAACGTACCGCCATGCTGCAACAGATTGAAA
>CAIZDF010000672.1 GCA_903931645.1 uncultured Tolumonas sp. | reverse complement strand
TGGACATTACTAATTGATGGCACTTCTCGAGCGGGTATCGAAGCACTGTTAGTGTCGGTCATCCGCCCTGGAGACAAAGTATTAGTGCCTATATTTGGTCGCTTTGGTGATTTGTTGTGTGAGATCGCTCGTCGTTGCCGTGCTGAGGTGCACTGCATTAGTGTGCCATGGGGTTTGGTGTTTGAACCGCAAGTGATAGAAGATGCTATTAGCAAAATCAGACCTCGATTCCTACTGACAGTACAAGGCGATACCTCTACGACAATGCTGCAGCCATTGGCAGAAATCGGCGAGATATGTCGCCGATACGATGTGTTGTTTTATACCGATGCTACCGCATCATTAGGTGGAAATTCATTGGAGGTCGATGCTTGGGGTTTAGATGCCGTGTCTGCGGGCTTACAAAAATGCCTCGGTGGGCCATCTGGTAGTTCGCCAATAACGTTGAATGAACGTTTTTCTGATGTAATACAAAAACGAAAGCACATCGAACAAGGTATCCGTAATACTAAGCATAAAGATGGCGATGATGAGATTGTGTATTCCAATTATTTTGATCTCGGCATGATCATGGATTATTGGGGTCCTGAACGACTGAATCATCATACTGAAGCCACTAGCGCTTTATTCGCTGCTCGTGAATGTGCCCAGATTATTCTGCAGGAAGGGATTGATCAGTGCATTACCAGACATAAATTACATGGCGATGCATTGTTGGCGGGTATTCAGGGCATGGGATTACAGCCTTTTGGCGACCTGAAAAATAAAATGAATAATGTCCTCGGCGTATATATTCCGGAAGATATTCACGGAGAACAAATTCGTCAGACGTTACTCAATGACTTCAGCATAGAGATCGGCACCTCTTTTGGCCCATTGCACGGTAAAATCTGGCGTATAGGCACGATGGGTTATAACGCCCGGCGAGATACGGTGCTGACAACACTGGCTGCTTTGGACGCGGTATTAAATCGGTATGGATTTAAAACGATTCAAGGGCAGGCATTACAATCAGCTTGGGATGTTTATGCATCAGCGGGTGTAAATGCTGAAATCTAAATATGTTTACTGCTTATAAATTAATTTTGGATACGGAAGAGGAAAAGATCATGTTTACGGGTATCGTTCAAGGTGTTGCTACTATTCAAACTATCACTGATGTGAATGGTATCCGAACATTTGAAATTGAGTTTCCGACTGGGTTTTGCGCGGAGCTACAAATTGGTGCCAGTATCGCGATAGATGGTGTTTGTCTGACCGTGACTGAAATGTTGAGCGAAACTCGCGTTAAATTCGATGTCATGCTGCAGAGCATGCTGATCACCACACTAGGTAGTTGTGTAGCTGGTGATCGTGTTAATGCCGAGCGGGCAGCGAAAGATGGTGCTGAAATTGGCGGGCATCCGCTGTCAGGGCATGTGGATTTTTGTGCCACTGTTTTAGAAGTTAGACAATTTGAAGACAACTATTGCATCAGGATTGGTGCTCCTTTGCATTGGATGCGTTACATTTTTCCGAAAGGATATATTGCACTTAATGGCACCAGCCTCACGATCTCTGAAGTCAATAAAGAGGTCGGTTGGTTTGAAGTTTGGTTAATCCCAGAAACGCGCCGGATGACTACGTTTGAATTAAAAAATGCAGGTAGTGCAATTAATGTTGAAATTGAACGCGGGACACAAGTGGTAGTAGATACTGTTCGCGCGACGTTGGAAGAAAAATTAGGCACTTTATTGCCTGCTTTAGAAGCATTACTAATAAAAAATGGCATTGATGTTAATTTATTAGCTGCACCTGCGTCTGAAAATGGAACTCGAAATGAATAAAGAAATCAACCAAATGGCAATGTATAACTGGGTCTTGTTTGATGCCGATGACACACTTTTTCGATTTGATGCATTTGGCGGTTTACAACGGATGTTTTCTGGCCTTGGTGTGACATTTACACAGCAGGATTTTCAAGAATACCAAACTGTAAATAAGCCGCTGTGGGTTGAATATCAAGACGGTAAAATCACCGCACAACAATTACAGCATCAACGATTTAGTCACTGGGCTGAAAAATTAGGTACGTCAACCAAAGCACTAAACAGTGCCTTTTTAGCCGCAATGGCTGATATTTGTGCCCCATTGGAAGGGGCGGTTAATTTGCTGAATGCTTTGAAAGGAAAGGCCAGATTGGGGATCATTACCAATGGCTTTACAGAGTTACAGCAGGTTCGTCTTGAGCGTACGGGATTAAGATCTCATTTTGATTTACTGGTTATATCTGAACAGGTCGGGTCTGCAAAACCGCATCGGGATATCTTTGATCATGCGTTATCGCTTATGGGTAATCCAGCGCGGGAGCAAGTATTGATGGTAGGTGATAATCCGGATTCAGATATTTTAGGCGGTCTAAATGCAGGTTTACATACCTGCTGGGTCAATGCTGAAAACAAGCCTGTGCCTGAAGGTATCACTCCTCATTATGAGGTCTCTTCGTTGTTAGAGTTAGAGCATTTGTTGTTAGGTTCAACAGTGTGAGTCTATGTCTTACCGTATGAGTGATGGGATCCGCTACTTACTTGTGTTTAGAGTATTGCACTGTTATAGTTGAGTGGTTACTCATTTATGATATGTGAATGTTCTGATGGCTAGGCCTAAAAGTGAAGACAAATACAATGCACTATTAGCAGCAACGATAACTGTTTGCTCTGAGCTGGGTCTTGAAGCTCCAACGTCAAAAATTGCACGTACGGCAGGGGTTGCAGAAGGCACACTATTTACATATTTCAAAACCAAAGACGAATTACTTAATCACCTCTATCTAGAACTTAAAAAAGAGATGGGGCAGGTGATGTTATTCAATTACCCACGAACGCTTACACTTCATAAAAGAATGTATTTCGTCTGGTCAAAATACATCAACTGGGGGGCGCATAATCCAGATAAACGTAAGGTTATGGGCCAACTCAGTGTTTCAGACCGGATAACAGCAGAAAGCCGAGCGGCTGGAAGGGTTATTTTTTCCGAAGCTGCAGTGCTTCTCGATGAATGTCTCAAAAATAGTAAGATCCAGAATAGTTCGTGTGCTTTTATCTCGGCCATGATGTTGGCTATGGCTGATACAACGATTGATTTTATCATTCGTGAACCAGTGGAAGCGGAACATTATTGCAATGCTGGTTTTGACGCATTCTGGCGAGTTCTGGCAAACGATTAAAAATTTAACCTTTAATTGATTGATTAATCACTCATAAAAGAGCAAATATACCATACCAGCTTATTGATGCAGACCAGAGAGCAGGACAGCAATATGAAAATATTAATACTCGGTGCCACAGGCATGTTAGGCCATGGTGTATTACAAGAATGTTTAGCTGCAGATGATGTTCAGCAGGTGGTAACACTAGGCCGTACTCCAGTTGCCTTACAGAATGCCAAACATCTCGATCTTGTTCATCAGAACTTATTTGATTTGGCTGCAATTGAATCTCAATTGTCTGGGTTTGATGCCTGTTTTTTCTGCTTAGGTGTTTCTGCCTATGGCATGACAGAAGCTGGTTACAGTCACCTTACATATGATCTAACGATATCGATTGCTGACATATTGAGTCGCCTTAACCCGCAAATGACTTTTATTTATGTCTCTGGTGAAGGCACTGATAGCAGCGAAAAAGGCAAAAGTATGTGGGCGCGAGTTAAAGGAAGAACAGAAAACGCATTGCTGCAATTACCATTTAATGCGGTGTATTTATTCCGTCCAGGCATCATACAACCCGTTCATGGTATGCATTCTAAAACCCGACTTTATCGTGTGTTTTATAAAGTAACACAACCGGTATTGCCAATTTTGCGGCGTTTGTTTCCAGATTTTATTTTAACAACCAAAGTGATAGGGCAAGCCATGTTAAATGCAGCTAGAAAGGGTTCTGGAAAGCAGGTTGTCAATTCAAAAGATATAAATCAGCTGAGTTCAGACATTCATTAAGCGTGGGAGAAAAGAAGTCATGGCTCAATTAACGATTAGTTTTCGACGTACTATAAAATGGTTATTCGCTATTTCTGGCTTATTCGCCGGTTTGGTAACCAGTGCGTTTTTTCTAACAGGTTATGCTTCATTCGGTAAATCGCCAAGCGGTGAACGCCTCGCTAAAATTAAACAATCACCTCAATGGCATGGCGATAAATTTGAAAATCCGCAGCCGATCTGGAGTGACATGAAAAGCGCGATGATGCAGTCATTCCGTGCCAGCCCAGATGCGACACCGCAACAAGCTATTCCTGTCATCACGAATGTGAAAGCGGCTTTAGCACAACCATTACAGCGAGATCTTCGGGTTACCTGGCTCGGTCATTCCACTTCATTAATTGAGGTCGCTGGTACGCGTATTCTGATTGATCCTGTATGGAGTGAACGGACATCACCAGTTTCTTGGTTGGGGCCTAAACGTTGGTATAAGCCTTTAATTCAGTTGGCCGACCTGCCACATATCGATGCGGTTTTGATTTCCCACG
>CAIZDF010000671.1 GCA_903931645.1 uncultured Tolumonas sp. | reverse complement strand
GATTGCTCTCAGTCCTAACGCCTACGGAATAATTAATTCTCGTAAGCACAAATTCGGCGGCTTTATCCGCTTGGTGGCTATTATTGCCCATCCCCCAAAAATGTAAAATCAGCCCAATGGCGGATCATGTCGCTCCTTTAAAACCTTGCTCCAAAATTCTGGATCGTCAAATCGAGCAACCATTGCGTCAATATCGATTTTAGACGTAGACGGATTAAACTCGAAGCTTCCGAACATATTTACATTTTGCCACGCCACTGGCGAAACACCTTCAATAATGATCTGTGCCTCTTTATCACCAGAAGCAAGTTTGTGTTCATATACTCGCGATAGTACCACGGTGTTGTAATAAATAATTGCGTTGGTAATAAGCCGAGCACATTCGTTCCATATCTGCTGATCTGATTCTGTTTTTACCCTAAATTTCCCACCGTTGACAAAAGACACCGCTCTACGAAGTCGGTGATAGGCTTCACCACGGTTTAGTGCTTTTTGCACATACTGCCTTAACGAGCTTAACAGCGATCTCAATTTCCCCCATGTTGGTCAAGCATTTGTCATCGAACGTCTCCGTGTCAACAAGAAGACTGGAGAATCCTCGACCCCCGAACCAGCCTACGGTGTAACCAGCGCTTCTTCAGAGCACACCGACGCCCAACAGATCCTCGCTACCAATAGGGGCCATTGGTGTATAGAGAATTCCTGTCATTGGATAATTGATTGGATCTATCATGAAGACCGCAGCACAATCCGCGCAGACTTCGGTCCTGAAAATATCACTCGGCTCAGACGCTTCTCTGTGTCAATCATAAAAGCCTAAGGAATCACAAACGTCGCTCAAAAGATGCGGCAGCTTAACCGGAACATACGCCTGGTGTTCGATTACTTGTGTATGACAATAAACTCATGTGCCCAACGGACTGAATGATCCGAAGAGAACAAATATACCCTGGATATAAGTCCAACAGTTCTTGCATTTATTAGAAATATTAATTAGTATCCCAGGCCATGCATACAAAAAAGACAATCATCATATGGCTCACGTTCGCATGCTTTTTTTGCGTTACCTCACTCCCTGCCAACGTCCATGCCTTAAATTACGCCACTGGCATCAAAGCGGCACCCGGCTACCAGCTAAACCTGTACCCGTTTTACTACCATGCCGACATCCTCACTGATAAAAATGGCAGCCATTCCGTCAGTGATCTGGGGTTTAATAAATACGGGGTCATGATCGGCAACAGCTACTACGCTGGTGATTTCCTGCTGAACGTCAACATCCCGATCGGCACTTTGGATATAGGTAAGCTGAAAAGTGATGATACCGGTCTTGGCGATATTAATCTGCGTGCCGGCTGGTTTTTGCCCGTGGAAACGGTGACAGTCATGCCGGCGCTTGCGGTCAAAGTTCCTACCGGCAGCTATGACAAAAACCATCCGGTCAATTTTGGTGATGGCCAGACAGATCTGATCGCAGAACTGTATCTCTTTAAGCTGATGCAACCAATTTCCTTTGATGCCCTGCTCAAATACGCCGTCCGTTTTCGCAACCCGGACAGCGGCATCACACCCGGCAACGAATTTACGGCAGAGGGCCTGGCCACCTGGCGTCTGGCTGATAAAATCCGGATTGGCCCTGCTGTAAATTTTATCATTGGCGAAAACAATACAAAAAATGGTAATACCACGACCGACAGTGGACTTATGCGTCTT
>CAIZDF010000670.1 GCA_903931645.1 uncultured Tolumonas sp. | reverse complement strand
GATTTGATTACGGAGTCTGAATATGGAAAAGGTAGTTCTTGCCACAGGCAATAAAAAGAAAGTTGAAGAACTCAATGCATTACTGGCTGACCAGAATTACGCAGTCGTTCCGCAAAGTGAATTTAATGTCGAAAGTGTTCCGGAAACCGGTACCACTTTCGTTGAAAATGCCATTATCAAAGCACGCCATGCCGCTCGCATTACTGGCCTGCCAGCAATTGCTGATGATTCAGGTATTGAAGTCGATGCCCTGCTGGGCCGCCCCGGTGTCTATTCGGCCCGTTACGCCGGCGAAGATGCCTCCGATCAAGACAATCTGGAAAAGCTGCTGGAAGAAATGAACGGTGTGCCACCGGTATTACGTTCTGCACGTTACTGGTGTGTGCTGGTATATATGCGCCATGCCGATGATCCGACCCCGATTATTTGCCAAGCCAGCTGGGAAGGCTCTCTCGCCACCGAGCCAAGCGGTGAACATGGTTTTGGCTATGATCCGATCTTTAATGTGCCCGATCTCGACTGCACCGCCGCCGAACTGGAACCGGCAACCAAAAACCGCTTAAGCCATCGTGGTAAAGCGCTGGCGCAACTCGCTAAAGCCCTGCAAGAGTAATTTATGCTACAACTACCGCCACTGAGCCTGTATATCCATATTCCCTGGTGCGTACAGAAATGTCCGTATTGTGATTTCAATTCGCACGCCTTAAAACAGAATGTGCCGGAAACAGACTATGTGGCGGCGTTATTAGCCGATCTTGATGCTGACTTGGCTTATGTGCAAAATCGCCAGCTGCAGAGTATTTTTATTGGCGGTGGCACACCGAGTCTGTTTTCCGCGAATGCCATTCAAGATTTACTGCAAGGTGTGGCGGCGCGCATTCCGTTTGCCAGTGATATTGAAATTACTTTGGAAGCCAACCCCGGCACCGTGGAAGCGGGGCGCTTTGCGGGTTATCAGCAAGCCGGTGTCACCCGCATCAGCATCGGTGTGCAAAGCTTTCAACCGGAAAAATTGCAGAAATTGGGCCGTATCCACGATCCGCAGCAAGCAGTTGCAGCAGGATTGCAGGCGAAACAGGCTGGCCTGCGCAGTTTCAATATCGACCTGATGCATGGTTTACCAGATCAAAGCATCAATGATGCGCTCTACGATCTCAAGCAAGCCATCGATATTGCGCCACCGCATCTGTCTTGGTATCAGCTGACCATCGAACCGAACACCGCCTTTGGTTCTCGCCCACCGGTGTTACCCGAAGATGAAACGCTGTGGGATATACAAGAGCAAGGCCACCAGTTATTGCTGGAAGCAGGCTATCGGCAATATGAGATCTCAGCCTACGCCAAGCCCGGTTTCGAATGTCGGCACAATCTGAATTACTGGCAGTTTGGTGACTATCTCGGCATCGGTTGCGGTGCGCATGGCAAGATCACCTTACCGCAGGAAAACCGGATCCTGCGCACAGCGAAAGTAAAACACCCAAAAGGTTATCTTGATCCAGAACGGGCATTTTTAGATCAAAGCTGGGATGTGGAAAACGACGATCGTCCATTTGAATATTTCATGAACCGGATGCGCCTGTTTCAGGCAGTGCCTAAAGCTGAATTTACGCTCAGAACGGGGTTAGCGGCAGAGTCCGTTGAGCCGATGTTTGCTAAAGCTTATGAGCAAGGCTTGCTGGAACAAACCGCGACTGAATGGCAAGTCAGCGAGTTAGGCCATCGCTACCTGAACAGTCTACTAACGATGCTGATGGAAGAGTAAAGCCAGCCTACTTAAACTCTGCCACTTGAAATTGCAGCGGTGTTGACCGCCGAAACAAAAACGGCCTGTATCATCCGATAACAGGCCGTTTTTATTCATGCTGCTAGTCTGTGCGATTAGCTTTTACGAGCGAACAGCAGATCCCACACGCCGTGACCTAAGCGATGACCGCGTTGTTCAAATTTAGTCAGCGGGCGGGAATCAGGGCGTGGCGCATACACACCATCAGTTACCGTGTTAGCAAACCCTTCCGCCACACTCATCACTTCCACCATATGCTCCGCGTAATTTTCCCAGTCGGTCGCCATATGGAAGACACCATCAATTTTCAACTTCGGACGCAGCATTTGCACAAAGGCTGGCTGCACGATCCGGCGTTTATGATGACGTGATTTATGCCAAGGATCAGGGAAAAACAGCTGCAAGGTATCAATGCTTTGATCCGGGATCATCTGACCCAACACTTCCACTGCATCGTGGCAGAACAGACGTAAGTTGGTAATGCCCGCTTCTTGCGCTGATGTTAAACAAGCCCCCACACCTGGGCGGTGCACTTCAATACCGATGAAATTTTTCTCAGGCGCTGCAGCGGCCATTTCCACCAGTGATTTACCCATGCCAAAGCCAATCTCCAGCACGACAGGAGCTTCACGACCAAACAGCTTGGCGAGATCTAACATCTCATCGCGAAATTCGACGCCCATCACCGGCCACAATTCTTGTAATGCGCGATCCTGACCTCGGGTCAGACGGCCTTCACGACGCACAAAACTGCGGATGCGGCGCATAAATTTACCATCTTCGGTTTGTTCTTCACCGACGGTCATTTCATCATGCTCGGTCATGGTGTCTCTCTATCTGTTAACAGGGCGTTGGCATTATCCAGAGATAATATGAAGGTGCAAGCAGAAAGCCGTTTTTCACCTTCATTCCGCCAGCAAAACCTTACTTTTTGTATCGTTTACAGCACCGCTTTGCTGTGACAGCATGCAGGCTTCATCGACAGAAGGTTTTTAGCTTGAATCCAGCCACTTTTTCTCAGCGTTTACTGAATTGGTACGACATATCCGGGCGTAAAACATTACCCTGGCAGCAGGACAAAACCCCCTATCGGGTCTGGGTTTGTGATTGAATCACGAATGCAAATGGTCCAGTCATTATAACGTATTGTTTACTCATTGAATTTCGCAATTTTATCCAACGAGCTGGTTCAATGTGCTAATTTGTACCGAGTTGTGATATTTCACATTAGAAAATCTAATCTATGAATTCAAAAAACTTAGACCCAAACCAATTTGCCGCCATTCTACTGAATTGGCAATCCAGTCACGGACGCCATGACCTTCCTTGGCAAATAGATCCAACTCCTTATAGGGTTTTAGTGTCAGAAGTCATGTTGCAGCAAACGCAAGTCATGACAGTTATTCCCTATTTT
>CAIZDF010000669.1 GCA_903931645.1 uncultured Tolumonas sp. | reverse complement strand
TGTCCTGAACGGAATGATCTATGCCGATCGCCGATGTAACCAGCGTTCTTACATTCGCAGGATTGACGTATGAAATTGCACCATTTACAACCCCCAGTCCTCCAGCGCCACCTGTTGTGGCAGCAGGTTGATTGCCGAAGGTCATCGGTTCACCGGTATTATCAAAATGATCTATTCCTGCAAGGAAAGACACATCCCCGACTCGATTGCCGATAGCAGCCGTTTCATGATTCCCGTAATAATTGCTGTTGGTACCGAACAACTTGTAGTGCTGTTGAAAAACATCCACACCACCATGGAATTCGAATTTATTAGGCATTTTGGTAGTGATATTGACGATACCACCCGCCGAATTGCCCGGATATAGCGCCGAAAACGGACCATAAATCACATCCACCCGGTCAATCTCGGATGGAGATACCATACCCCAGCGCGGCGCATAATTGAAACTGTTACCCAACAAATTCGACAGCAACATTCCATCCGCATAAACCACCGTCTGCGCACTAGCGATGGAACTGTTCGCGCGCATGACAAGAATACCGTTAACGTCGCCAATGTAGCGTTCACGAACATGAACACTGGGCAGATATTGCAACGCAGCAGCCGAAGTCACGGCATTCATGCTTTCGCTGATCTGTTTAGCGGTCACACCTTCGACCGTTGAGGTGGATGTTACATTCTGTGGAACATTAGGTTTTGTAGCCACACCCTTAATCACTAAAGGCGCCAGTTGAACCTGGATTTCCGCACCGTCCACCACTTCATCCTCTGCCCAAACGGCCTGACTAATCGCCATAGCCAATACACTCAGAGCAAAACCACCTACGTAATTTTTTTTATCCCTACCCTTGATCAGCACCATCGTATCTCCGAAAATTTATTATTAAAATGAGCGGGGGGGTTGCATATTGCAACCCCCGATTACTCAATTCAATTCTTGAACTTTGCTTCTGCCATCAATGTGCGTTGCGGGAACGGGTGGTACAACCAGTATTTACGATTATTCACATTATCGATACCGACCGAGGCATTCCACTGTTTATCGATTTTATAATTGGCGCGAATATCGACAACAAAGTACGGATCAAACCCGGTGTAGGTACTGGTTACCGGATCAGAGTTATCCATGGTGGTGTACAGGCGGCTGCTGTAACGTCCGGCTACCGTCAGCGCGAGCTTATCATCCGGACGATAGGTGGCAACCACAGTCCCGCGTAATGTCGGAATGTTGGGGGTGCGCATACCGGCCACATTAGTCAGCACACCCGCCGCATTACGGAAAGCCGGGTCGGAGATAATTTTGGAATCAACGTAAGTTACGCTACCGGATAATTCCAGTCTTTTAATCAGCACATCATCCTTTTGACCGACAATTTCCAGTCCCAAAGTGCGCACCTTCTCCACGTTTTGTACTGCGGTTGCGATGGTTGCGGTGCCCGGCAAGGTAGACGATTGTGAAATCAATGCATCGCTCAGGTTTTCCTGAAAGAATGAAACACGCAACTTGCTCTTCTCTTCGGATCTTTCCAGCGCCAGCTCACCCGATAAGGCATGTTCCGGACGCAAATTTGGATTCGGCGAAGTCAGTGTCGCGCCCGTGGCTACAGCCTGATACAACTCGGCAACGGTAGGGAAGCGGTTTGCCACCCCGACAGAGCCTGTCACAACCCACTGATCAGATGCCACCCAGGCCAACGAAGCCTTGGGTGAAAATTTAGTCGCAGAAATCCCCGGCTGCAGAACATTCAATGCGGGTGTCAGCGAATAATTGATGCCATCGAAAGCATTCCACTTCTCATATCGACCACCCAGCGTCAACTTGTAATCAGAGGCCACTCGCCAAACATCCTGCAACCAGAGTGCATCGGTCTTGGTTTTGCCGCGTGAATCAGTGGCCACAGCACCATTAGCCCCCGTCAACCAACTGGTGGTGATGTTGTACTTGGTAGTAACCATTTTTTCCTGGTCGTTATGCACACCGAAGCTGAGTTGATGTTTCCCCCCCACGCCATCAGGTCGCCAAATCCCTTTCAAATCCAGCGTATTCCAGCCTGTTCCATCCATCGACACATTCGTTCCGGCACCGGTACCGGATTGTGCGGCAGCAATAC
>CAIZDF010000668.1 GCA_903931645.1 uncultured Tolumonas sp. | reverse complement strand
CCTAACGCAGAGGCTAATGCTGCTTTTTGTGTGGCGCCTTTACCGTTGGTGAAACAAAGTGGGCAATCTTTATCCCGAATATGAACAGACCAGACGTGCGGCACAGGATTAAGCCATGATGCTTCTTCAATATTAAAGCCTAATGCTTGTAATTTGGTCTGAAAGCGGGAAATGGAATCTTCCAGCGCAGCATCTTTACCGGGGATGAAGGTTTGCATATTCGGGTTCCGAGTGTTGATAAATTGTTAAAGCATAGCTGCTGATCATATGCTGTGAACCGGCTTATGTCACTCTTCCTGCGACTTCATGCTACTTTGGCTCTTTCATGCAAAAATTTTGATAAAAATACTTGCAGCAAAACGCTGCATCCGTATTGTGAAGCGATATGTTTTGATCAGTAATCCAAGCAGGAATGGAAATGAAAAAAGTAGGACTAATTGGTTGGCGTGGTATGGTGGGATCGGTTCTGATGAGCCGAATGATTGAAGAAAACGACTTCAGTAAAATTGATCCCGTATTTTTTACTACCTCTCAGGCTGGTCAGGAAGCACCGAAATTTACGGCTAAACCTGCTGGCGCGTTGGAAGATGCCTTTAATATTGATGCCCTGAAAGCGATGGACATCATCATTACCTGTCAGGGGGGTGATTACACCAAAGAAGTGTATCCAAAATTGATGGCTTCCGGCTGGAAGGGGTACTGGATCGATGCAGCATCTACACTGCGTATGGAAGATAACGCGATTATTATTCTGGACCCAGTGAATGGCCACGTTATTGATAATGCATTAAATAAAGGTATCAATACCTACGTTGGCGGTAACTGTACTGTCAGTTTGATGCTGATGGGCTTAGGTGGTTTGTTTGCCAACAATCTGGTTGAGTGGGTTTCTTCTTCCACTTATCAGGCAGCTTCTGGTGCTGGCGCACGTCATATGCGTGAACTGCTGCAACAGATGGGTTCTTTGCGTGACGTGGTTGCAACCGAGTTAGCTGACCCCGCTTCTGCAATTTTAGATATCGAACGCAAAGTGACTGCCGCTATGCGTGCTGATGAGTTCCCAACATCACAGTTTGGTGCTCCGCTGGCGGGCAGCTTGATCCCATGGATTGATGTGCCGTTGGCAAATGGTCAGAGCAAAGAAGAATGGAAGGGCATGGCGGAAACCAACAAGATCCTTGGTTTGCCAACTGCAGGCATTCCTGTCGATGGTAACTGTGTGCGTATCGGTGCACTTCGTTGCCATAGCCAGTCTTTCACTATCAAACTGAAAAAAGATGTGCCATTGGCTGATATTCATCAGATGCTGGCTGCACACAATGATTGGGTTCGCGTGATTGACAATGATCGTGCGATTACAGTCAAAGAACTGACTCCAGCTGCTGTAACTGGTACATTGAATGTGCCTGTAGGCCGCCTGCGCAAGATGAATATGGGACAGGATTTCCTGTCAGCATTCTCTGTCGGCGATCAGCTGTTGTGGGGCGCGGCTGAACCATTGCGTCGCATGCTGAATATTTTGTTAGCGAAAGCATAAATCACTGACTGATATGCTAAACGCACTGCTTCGGCGGTGCGTTTTTGTTTTTATGGTACAAATAGTAATAATTAATTAAGAGATCAAAAGAATAGAAAGCAGAGAGAATATTAAATCAGGCTTTAATGCCAAGTGGCATGGATGAACGAGGCTGGGTCAGACCATGATCGTTATAGGTCATTGAGTCACGATCACGAGCTTGCGCGAGAATGGTACTGAGCTTGCGACTGGCAATTAAATTCATTTCGATCAATTTGCCATTCACTTCATTTTTTTCACGGCAACTACGTAGCAGATCATGAAGACTTTCACGCCAGCTCTGATATTCATCATCGGATGCATTTTGACGTGCTTGGTTATCTAATGCTGTCAGTTGTGCCAGTAATGTGGTTTTGCTATTAGCTAATTCAGCTAATTCAGTTACTTGACGTTGTTTCAGCGCGGCAAACTCTTTCTCCAGCACTTCTTGAAGTGCCGTTAATCGTTTTTGCTGTTGCTGTAACAAAGTCTGATCACTCATTTATTATCACCAAACAGCGCATTTTCTTGCGCTAGCATTTTGCCGGCAATACGGTCGCTGTTGATTTTATAATCACCGTTGGCAATCGCTGCTTTGATAGTCGCTACTTTGTTGTCATCATTATCTGGTTCATCAGTGATTTTTTGTTGTAAACTACTCAATGATTGAGCGTGCTCAGTCAATTTCACAGTGT
>CAIZDF010000667.1 GCA_903931645.1 uncultured Tolumonas sp. | reverse complement strand
GACGAACCGCTGTCCAATCTGGATGCCGCGTTACGGGTGCAAATGCGCATCGAGCTGGCCCGACTGCACAAACGACTGGGTTGCACCATGATTTATGTCACCCACGATCAGATCGAAGCCATGACATTGGCCAATAAAATCGTGGTGCTGGACGGAGGCGCTATCTCTCAGGTTGGTAAACCACTCGAGCTCTATCATTACCCTGCCAATCAATTCGTAGCCGGTTTTCTCGGTTCACCAAAAATGAATTTCCTGCCCGTCACTGTACTGGCCGTAGAGGCACAACAGGTACAAGTTGAACTGATGGGACAAACCCGTCTCTGGCTCATGGTCGATGGCTCGAATGTCACGGTCGGTGAGCCAATGACGCTGGGTATTCGCCCTGAACACCTGCTGGATGCCGATAATAGTCAACATCAGTTATATGGTGAAATTCTGGTGGTCGAGCAACTTGGCAACGAAACCCAAATTCATCTGCAATTGCCCGGTTATGCCGATCCGCTGGTTTACCGGCACCATGATGTCGCCGTCGTCGCAGAAGGCGTGCCACTGGCGATCGGGATTCCGGCCGAGCGTTGTCACCTGTTTCACACCGATGGACGCGCTTGTCGCCGACTGCATCCGGAGCCCGGCGTGTAACGCAGAACAAACTGCAGTCTGCGTTAAATATGGTAAACTGGGTTCATATTCTCAGTAGCCACTGAGCATCTTTAGATAACGTCTGCGAGGCGATAGCACATGATCATCGTAACTGGTGGCGCCGGTTTTATCGGCAGTAATCTGGTAAAAGCATTAAACCAAGCGGGTCGTAAAGACATCGTAGTGGTTGACGATCTGACCGACGGCACCAAATTTGCCAATCTGGTCGATCTCGATATTGCCGATTACCTTGATAAAGACGAGTTTATTGCCCGCGTCGTTTCTGGCGATCATTTCGAAGAATGGGGCGGCATCAGCGCCATACTGCATCAGGGTGCCTGCTCCGCCACTACCGAGTGGAACGGCAAGTTCGTTATGGACGTCAACTACGAATATTCCAAAGATCTGCTGCACTACTGTCTGGAATATGGGGTGCAGTTTATTTACGCCTCATCTGCCGCCACTTACGGTGGCCGCAATGACAACTTCATCGAAGAGCGTCGTTTCGAACAGCCGCTGAACGTCTACGGTTACTCAAAATTCCTGTTTGATGAATATGTCCGTCGTATTTTGCCGGAAACCGATCTGCAGATCGTGGGTCTGAAATACTTCAACGTGTATGGCCCGCGTGAACAGCATAAAGGCAGCATGGCCAGCGTGGCATTCCACCTGAACAATCAGGTGCTGAAAGGTGAAAACGTCAAACTATTCGAAGGTTGTGATGGCTTCCCGAACGGCGGCCAGACTCGTGACTTCATCTACGTCGAAGATGTCGCCAAAGTGGTGCTGTGGTTTATGAATCACCCAGACAAATCCGGCATCTTCAACTGCGGTACTGGTAATGCAGAGCCATTCCAGAACGTCGCTGAAGCGGTATTGAAACACCACGGAAAAGGTGAAATTGAGTACATTCCGTTCCCAGACCACTTGAAAGGCCGTTACCAGAGCTTCACTCAAGCCGATCTCACCAAACTGCGCGCAACCGGCTGTGACGTGAAATTCCGCACCGTTGCAGAAGGTGCTGCTGAATACATGGCGTGGTTAAACAAATAACCCTGTTGTTGGGGGTCTCAGGCCCCGCAGTTGCGAGATTGATTGCATGAACATCCTGATGGCCCTCTCCCAGTTAGAAGTAACTGGCGCGGAAGTGTATGCCACCACCATCGGTGACAAACTGATCGAAAAAGGCCATCAGGTCTTTTTCGTTTCCGACACGCTGACCAAACCCACACTGGGCACATTTTTTAAGCTGCGCTTTAATAAACGCAGTATTCCACGCCGTTTCTGGCATGTGGCTTATCTGATTTGGCTGATCAAAAAACATAAAATCCAACTGGTACACGCACACAGCCGTGCCTCCGGTTGGAGCAGTTATATCGCCTGTAAACTCACTGGCACCCCGATGATCACCACAGTGCATGGGCGCCAGCCTGTCCATGCCTCACGCAAAGCATTCCATGCGTTAGGTTATGCTGCCGTTGCTGTTTGCGAAGATATCAAGCAACAGTTGATTGATTCATTAGGTGTTCCCGACGATCAAATCCATGTCATTCGCAACGGTATTGAAACTGAACAATTCACCGCTATTGCACCACCGCACAACGACAAACCGTTGATCATCATTGTTGGCCGTCTGACAGGTCCGAAAGGTGATGTCTGTTATCGTTTGCTTGATGAAGTG
>CAIZDF010000666.1 GCA_903931645.1 uncultured Tolumonas sp. | reverse complement strand
TAATAAGATTCATATGTGTATTTTTGATCGAGTTAAGACTTAAGTAAGGAATCCCATGAGCTGGCTTGAAAAGATTCTTCCCAAGAGCGATAACTCTCGTCGTCACAACATACCTGAAGGTATCTGGACGAAATGTGGTGGGTGTGAGCAGGTATTATATAAAGCCGAGGTTGAACGTAATGTCTCTGTTTGCCCAAAATGTGGTCACCACATGCGAATTGGTGCCAGAGCACGGTTAGAACGTTTTCTCGACATTAATAACCGCAGTGAGTTGGGTGCAGAACTTGAACCGCAAGACATCCTGAAATTTAAAGATTCAAAAAAATATAAGGATCGTTTGCAAGCTGCACAAAAAGACACCAATGAGAAAGATGCGCTGATTGTCATGAAAGGTACAGTCAAAGGCGTTCCTGTTGTTGCTTGTGCATTTGAGTTCGCATTTATGGGTGGTTCCATGGGGTCTGTTGTCGGCGCCCGCTTTGTCCGAGCTGTTGATGAATGTATTAAAGAGCGTCGTGGTCTGATTTGTTTCTCTGCTTCCGGTGGCGCTCGTATGCAGGAAGCCTTGTTCTCGCTGATGCAAATGGCGAAAACTAGTGCGGCACTCGAACGGTTGAGTGAAGAAGGCTTGCCTTATATCTCTGTATTAACTGACCCAACGATGGGTGGTGTTTCTGCCAGCTTTGCTATGTTGGGTGACATCAATGTTGGCGAACCTAAAGCATTGATTGGTTTTGCTGGCCCTCGCGTTATTGAACAAACTGTACGCGAAAAATTGCCAGAGGGATTCCAACGTTCAGAATTCTTGCTGGAAAAGGGTGCTATTGACATGATTGTTGACCGTCGTGATATGCGCAATAAGATGGCTTCCTTGATGGGCAAATTCATGAATCTGAGTGTTGTTGAGGATGCTCACGCATGACGTTACCTGTCATGACTCAAAGCCAGTCTTTATCCGACTGGCTTTCTTATTTAGAGCAGATACATCCTCAGCAAATTGAATTGGGTTTGCAACGTGTTCGTACCGTTGCAGAACATGCCGATTTAATTCAATTACCCGGGATTGTAATTACAGTTGGTGGCACTAACGGTAAAGGTTCTACCTGTGCCATGCTGGCCAGTATTTTACAAGAAGCTGGATATACAACGGGCGTTTACGCTTCTCCGCATTTACTGCGGTATAACGAGCGAGTAAAACTAAACGGTGTCGAAGTCAGTGATCAAGATTTATGTTCTGCTTTTGTAGAGATAGAACAAAATCGTGCTGATATCAGTTTGACTTTTTTTGAATTCGGCACACTTGCCGCTTTTTCCATTTTCAAAAAATATCAACCCGATGTGATTATTCTGGAAGTCGGTTTAGGTGGGCGTCTGGATGCAACTAATATTATTGATGCGGATGTTGCTGTTATCACTAGTATTGACTTAGATCATTGTGACTGGCTCGGTGACACTAGAGAAGCTATTGCTGTTGAAAAAGCGGGTATCTATAGAGCCGGAAGACCAGCCATCAATGGAGAACCTCAGCCGCCTGCAAGTTTGTATACAACGGCCCAGGAGATCTGCGCCAGTTTGTATTCAGTAGGGGAGCAATTCAGTTATCTGGCAACAGATAATGAATGGACTTTCCATGGTGACAGATGGCAGTTCAAACATTTACCGATACCTGTTCTGCCGTTACAAAATGCTGCCACAGTATTAGCGACTCTTGAGCAATTATCCCTTTCTATTTCTGAAGAGGCTATTTGTACCGGTTTGACTAAAGCACGGTTGGCTGGGCGTTTTCAAACATTACAAAAAAATCCAACTGTCATAGTTGATGTGGCGCATAACCCTCATGCCGCCCGATACTTGGCCCAGAAACTAAAAGAACAGGCGGCAGAAAAAATTATTGCTGTTGTTGGTATGTTAAAAGATAAAGACATCGAACATACCCTTCAGCATTTAGTTCCACAAATCTGTGTTTGGCATTTAGCTGATTTATCGGGGCCGCGGGCTGCATCAGCACACGACTTATCCACTTTTTTACCGGATACATGTAATTTTACCTGTCATCAAAATGTTGAAAATGCATATCATGCTGCATTGGCTCAAGCATCAGAAAATGATTTGGTCATTGTTTTTGGTTCATTTTTCACTGTTGCTGGTGTACTTGCTATCATTGAACAGCATTAATAAGCAGAGATAATTCAGAGGTTAACTATCTTGGCTACACAATTTCAAAACCGCTTGATCGGCACAGTAATTCTGGTTTCGTTAGGTGTTATTTTTCTTCCTGATTTACTCATGGGAAAGAAAAATGATATCGCTGCACCAGCCGGAAGCATCCCGCTTAGACCGGAGCAGTCTTTAGCTGCTCATCCAAATGAGACAACAGTTGGATTGACAGCCTCTGCTGCACAAAATAATACGACCACCACTAATGCCAGCGCCAGCGGTGCAACGGGTGTCGTTGTTGCTAATAATACCTCTGCAACAACAACGGTCAGCGCGGCAACATCGGCAGTTAAACCGGCTGTGAAGACTAATGAACAGTGGAAAGTGGAAGAAGTTGCTGCTCCGGTAACCATCACTGAAACAGGTGTCGTTAGTGAGAAAGTAGCGTCTGTTGCCACAGAAAAACAGCAGGCCACTGAACTTGCCAAAGCTAAAGCACGCGAGTTAGAGCTGAAGAAAAAAGACGCTTTAGCTGCAGCCAAAGCAAAAGAATTGGCTAAAGTCCGAGAAACAGCATTAGAAAATAACAAAGAGATAGAAAACAAACCTGCGGTGCAGGAGTCTGAGGCGCGCACTACAGAAACTATCGCGACTGAACCTAAAATGACAGTGAAGCGTGATGAAAGTGGCCTTACTATTAAAACAGCTGCTCAGGTAGAGGCAGAAAGAGCCGCATCAAAATCACCTTCTTCATCAACAAGTTACACAACAACACCGAAACCAGCTGCTAGCGTTGTTCATAGCGGTTCCTGGATTATTCAGGTTGGTGTATTCTCAAATGCGGAAAATGCTCAGGCTTTAGCCGCTAAGTTGCGTAGCGCAGGGTATGGTGCTTCTGCTCAGCGCTCTGGTCAATTGACGCGGGTTATGGTTGGCCCCGATGTCTCAAAAGACAAATTACAAGCTATGCTAACTAACATCAATCGGGTAGGTGGTACATCAGCTCGGGTTATTGCTTATTCAGCTGTTGGTAATTGAGCTACATTATGAAAAATACAGATCTCGAATCATATATCAGTAACTTATTGAAGGTCTCTGCTTTCAAAGACTATGCGCCCAATGGCTTGCAAGTTGAAGGAAAAAAAGAAATCAAGACGATAGTTACTGGTGTAACTGCTTCCCAGGCTTTAATCGATGAGGCTATACGGTTGCAAGCAGATGCTTTGCTGGTTCACCACGGCTATTTTTGGCCGGGTGAACCACCTTCATTAAAAGGAATGAAAGGGCGGCGGATTCGTTCTCTGATTAAAAATGATATTAACCTGTTAGCATATCACCTTCCTCTGGATGGCCATATTCAGCTCGGGAACAATGTTCAGCTGGGTAAGCAACTGGGTGTCAGTGGTATCGTGCCCATTGATCCAGATAATCCTGAATGCTTGGTATTCCATGGTTATCTGGCGGAACCAATGTTGGCTTCTGAGTTTGCAACACATGTTGCGAAAGTCTTATTTCGGATGCCGATGATTAGCCATGAACCAATGCAAAAAATACAGCATATTGCCTGGTGCACAGGTGGTGCGCAAAGTTATCTTCAACAAGCCATTGATTACGGTATTGATGCCTATATCACTGGTGAGGTTTCTGAGCATACCGTACACACTGCCCGAGAAAATAATGTTGTTTTCTATGCAGCAGGTCATCATGCGACTGAGCGCTATGGAATTAAAGCGTTAGGTGAATGGTTACAACAACAATTTAATGATCTGGATGTGCAGTTTATCGATATTGATAATCCTGCATAACCTGCTATTTGGGCTATTATGTCATACAGCTATATTGATTCAGATATTTTATTAAAGCCATTATTGGCACAAATCAGTCTTACTCCAACTCTTTTATTAGATACCGAGTTTATTCGCGTTTCCACTTATTTCCCTAAATTGGGTTTATTGCAAGTACACCTTAATTCTGTCGATTATTTAATTGATCCTTTAGTTTTGAATAGTATTCAATCTTTATGGGATACGTTGTTCGCAGATAATAAACTTTTCATTTTTCACTCGTGCAAAGAAGATTTAGATGTTTTGCAGACTTGTTCACAAAAACTACCAGCAAAAATTTTTGACACACAAGTCGCGGCTGCCTTTTTGGGCTATGGCCCGTCTTTGGGGTATGCAGCATTAGTTGAGAAAATATGCGCTGAAACAGTTTCCAAGGATCAGACTTTAACAGACTGGCTTGCCAGACCATTAACAGAGGCGCAAAAACATTATGCGGCAAAAGATGTTTCATACTTACAGCCTTTGTATGAACATCTTACTTATCATCTTGACTCTACAGGAAAAACAGAGTGGTTTTTAGAGGAAATGGCCTCACTGCTCACTGCTAAACAACAACCGATTGTCTTAGATGATCTTTATAAAGATATAAATGGTGCTTGGCAGTTATATCCGTCAGAGCTTGCTGTTTTACGCGAACTTGCTAAATGGCGTTATACCACCGCTATCTCAGAAGATCGCCCGCAGAATTTTATTTTGCGTGAAGAATTTTTAGCCGAATTAAGCCGAAAACGGCCACAAACCGAACGTGAACTTGCGCAAATAGATATTGCTCCGCAGCAACGAAGTCGTTATGGCGCCGCTATATTGCAATGTATTCAAACTGGAATGAGTCAAACCACTGAAAACCATCCGGCCAGAATAAAACGCATGATCGATTTTCCACAATACAAACAAGATTTTAAACAAATAAAGCACGTTATTGATGTCGCTGCTGAAAACAACCAGTTACCCGTCGAGTTGTTTGGATCTCGTAAATTGATTACTCAATATTTGCTTTGGTGTTATGAAGGCAAAGACATTAATGTAGAAAAGCCAAAACT
>CAIZDF010000665.1 GCA_903931645.1 uncultured Tolumonas sp. | reverse complement strand
GTTCATCAATTGCCTGCCGCATCTGATGGTAAAACGGTTCATCGTGTTTTCCAGAACGGAAAATACGCGGACGCTGCCCCAATAGTTCATATTCCTGATAACCAAACAGATCGATCAAGGCACTGTTGACCTTGATGATATTGCGTTCAGCATCGGTGATCACAATCCCTTCACGGGTACTTTCGAACACAATGGCGGCTTGGCGTAATTGCAGTTCGTTGGTCTTTTGCTGGGTAATATCGGTCATGACACCGGTAAAACGCTGCGGTTTTCCCTTACGATCAAAACTGGTAGTGACGTGGTTTTCGACCCACAGATATTCGCCATTGGCGGTACGAATACGGCATTCCAGAATATATTCCCGGTGACGCGCCTCAATATGGCGGATCACTTCCGCCCACACGCGGTGTAGATCTTCTGGATGCAACAAATCGCTCATGGTCAGTTGACCATGAATAAAATCGTCAGCCTGATAACCCCAGCGCTGCACGTTGCTGGAAACGTATTCCAGTTTCCAACTGGAATTAGGCTGCCAGCGGAATAACACGGTTGGGCTGGCATCGATCACTTCACCGGCATTTTGTAAAGCAGCCAGAGCACTGGCGCGCTCTTTCGCCTGCAGTAGCATATCCAAGGCGTAAGTAACATCCATGACCATGTCATTGAGAGTTGCTAACACGGCGGAAGAGAAAAAATCAGGTTCATCGGCATACAAGTTCAGTGCGCCAATAACGCGGCCATTTTCCCGAATAACAAAATAGCCCGCTGATTGGAAACCCGCTTGGATGGCGGCATCATGAAATGGCCTGACAGATTCATCCATCAGGAAGTGATTCATGATCAAATGCGAGTTGTTGGCAATCGCCCGATCGGTGGGTACTAAAAAACGCGGTTCGGCCCCGGTTCGTTGTCGAACTTGCTGTCGATATTCATCAATAAATTGCAGAAAACCATGATCATGGCCATAACTGGCTGCATTGCTGGTTTTCTCTTGCTCTAGCAAACAGACCCAGGCAAAAACAAACCCACCATGTTGTACAGCAATCCGGCAGATATTCTGGAGTAGTGCTAAACGATCCTGACTGCGCACAATAACCTGATTGGTCTGTGATAACATGTCATAGAGATTGTTTTGTCTGATCAGATGTAATTCACTGTTTTTACGTGCAGTAATATCCTCAATCACGTTAATAACACAATCAATTTTACCGTCAGCATTACGTATGCATCGGCTATCAATGATGGCGTATAAGATCGAGCCATCAAGGCGTACAAACCGTTTTTCCCGGCGATAACCTTGAGACTGGCCTGCCTGCATCAGTTCCCATTCATGCAGATCGTTAACTCGATCATCAGGATGTGTGAGTGCTAACAGATTGAGCTCGGATAGGGCGGCTCGGGGAGAATCAAAGAGTGTGCAGAGGTGATCGTTAAACTGTAACCAGTTGCCATGCGCATTTGTGGTGATCGCCATGCCTTGCAATGGCAACTCAAAGAAATGATGCAATAACTGGTCTTTTTCTGCGACGCAGCGGACCATATCCTGCTGGTGTTGCAGATATTGTTGTCGCCAGACCAGCAGAAAAAAAATACTGACAGTGATACCAGTAATAAAGGTCGTCAATGTGACCCAAAATGTCATGCCGTTAAACGGTGAAACATTGTTGGTACCTGAAGGGGATAAGGCGTGACTGGAAAAATAAAACCACGCCAGTGACAACACGGTATAAAACAGCATGATCCGCGTCGCTGAACGCAACGGGATCTTTGCGGCGGCACTATTCATGATAACGACACCATCCTTGCTCTTTGTTCTTTATAATATTTATGTAAATGTTTCAGGCAGCATAATAGCCTGATTATTCGCCGTTAACCGCGATGTATCCCAACTTTTATGTGTTCGTTATTGCAATATCAAAAATAAGGTAAGTATCCTTCCTGTTTGGTGAGGATATTGCCATTGTTGTCAGCTGAGCCTAACCAACTGAGTGCGGAATGTAAACCATCCGGTAATTCGGTATCAGGGCGTAAAGTGGCCTGTAATTTATATTGCCCCTGCAGGTTGAGTTGCAATGAAGCTTGAGTATGTAGAGAGGCTGAGTCTTGCTTAACCTCGGCATTTAATTCGTTATTTTGGCAGTTAAGGTTTGCAATTGGATTACCTAAGACTAAAGCGCCCGATGGTGTATTTATTAACGCTTGTTGCCAATTGAGTTGCCCGGTCAGGGTCTGACAAGCTTGGTGATCAACAACCAGTTGTTCAATATTGAGTTGTATGGCACCTGCTGCATTTATTGGTAGGGGAACCGGAGCCCAATTTTGTAACGTGTTGGCGGCGGTTTTGATGTGCCAATTATTCAGATGCCATTTTCCCCGCCAACCTATCGTCCCCGTTGCAGTGATCGTTTCCGGATCCTGAATGTCTAACTTTATGGTGGGCATCCCTAACCCGAGATGGCTGAACAGCACTTCCCACTGCAGATTGTGTAGCCGGTATTTTTGCCAACTAATTTCGCTGATGCTGCCTTGCCACAAGGTGCCATTAATATTTCGTAACTGCAGACCGGCAGGCAGCGGCAAGCGAGGCAGGATCTGCGCGGCTGGTAGTGAAGCCAACAAAAAGAGCAAGTAGCCAAGCAAAAACAGTGTTAATAGCAGCGGTCGGCGTAATAAATAGTTTTTTATCATCGGATTATTTTTTGTTTCTGCCTAGTAATAAGCGCTTCACTTGCACTTTGCCGGCCAGATCCGGTAGTGATTGCAGCTCTATTTGTTGTGGTGTGATGCCGTATTGTTGTTCCAGCAGATCTAACCAAGCCAATAATTGCGCAAAATCGACGGTTTCAAGTTCAACTTGTGCATTTTCTCCCTGTGGCTGAATCCGCTTTAATACGAGCTGCTGTGTTTGGCTACTCGCGGTCAGTGCACTGGCGATATCAATGTTGCTTGGTGCATTGGTGCGGCCGGTTTGTTTTAGTTGGTTAACCAGCGGCGCTTGTTC
>CAIZDF010000664.1 GCA_903931645.1 uncultured Tolumonas sp. | reverse complement strand
GCATAACATATATTACAGCTGATACGATTAACTACGCTCAAAAAGACTAATATCGGGTAGCGTCGCTTATTTTTAAATCACTTTCTTTTTTCTCCGCTCAGCGCTATAAATTCGCCGTTGTAACTTCCGGAGTGTGACGTGAATCCCATTTTAACCAGTATGTTGTTACTGATGTGCAGCAACGTATTTATGACCTTCGCCTGGTATGGTCATCTGAAAGACATGAGCAGCAAGCCATGGATCATTGCGGCAATGGTGAGTTGGGGCATTGCGCTGTTTGAATATCTGCTGCAGGTGCCGGCTAACCGGATCGGCCACACCGCACTGAGTGTAGGGCAGCTGAAAATCATGCAGGAAGTGATCGCGTTGGCAGTGTTTGTGCCGTTCTCCGTGTTCTATCTGAAAGAAGAGATCAAACTCGACTATCTGTGGGCGGCCCTTTGCATGCTGGGTGCGGTGTTCTTTATCTTCCGTGAAAAAATCATGAGTATGATCTGACCGATCGACGGGGAGTAGGTAATGCAACGGTTTGCCTGGTTTTATAGTGTATTGCTTGGTTTGAATTGGTTACCTTTCTCCGTTTTTGCCTCAGCAGTTTTTCCGCCGTTTTTAAGTTCGAAGACCCTTTATCAACCCCAGCAACAGATAGCAGATTATCAGCCGGTACCTAGCGGTTATCAGTTGGTGTTTACCGAGCTATTAGCGCGCCATGGTGCGCGCACGATGACGGGGGGTAAAAGTGATGTGCGGAGTTATCAACTTTGGCAGCAGGCACAAAAAAGTGGTGCGTTAACGGCGCTGGGTAAAACGCTGGGGCCGCAGCTGGTGGCAATGATCAAAGCCAATCAGACGTTAGGTTATGGTCAATTGACGCAATTAGGACGCGAAGAGCATCAACAGCTGGCAGGCCGGCTTGTTTTACGTGATCAGTCGTTATTTCAGCAAGCCATTGCTCTGGGTCGGAAAATCAGTGTGCAAAACTCCGGCAAGGGGCGGGCGGTCGATAGCGCGGAAAACTTTGTGCTCGGTCTCAAGCAAACGCAGCCTGCATTAACGCCGTTATTGCTGCCCGCAGCGGCCAATCCGGTGCAGCTCTATTTTCATAAAAACGACGGCAGTAAACCCTATCGTGACTATCTGAAAAAAGATGCCCAGCTCAAAGCAACACTGGCTGCGATCAAAGAGCAGGCGCAAAGTCAGCAAATAGCCCGGCAAGTATTAGAACGTATTTACACGAAGCCATTTGTCGATCAGTTAGGAAGCGGCGAGTTACCGGCTCCGTTGGATGCCGCGCAAATGCTATATGACCTGTATGCGATTGCTCCCGGTATGCAATATGAAGGTCAGTGGCAGTTCAGCCAGTTTATCCCGGCAGAGGCTGCAAAATGGTTTGCCTATCTCAATGATGCGGAAGACTTTTATCAAAAAGGCCCCGCATTTCAGGAGCAGGATATTACCTATCGCATGGCGCGGGTGCTGGTGGATGATTTCTTTAACAGCATAAAACAGCAGCAGGGAAATGCTTCGCCTTTGGCGGCAAAACTGCGCTTCAGCCATGCCGAAGTGGTGATCCCGTTCGTCACTTTGTTACAACTGCCCGGTAGCAATCAAGCGGTTACCACTGAGCAGCCGTATCGTTATGACAACAATCCGTGGCGGGGTGAAAGTATCGCGCCAATGGCAGCCAATATTCAGTGGGATGTCTATCGGGATGCTCACCAGCACTATTTGGTAAAAATGTTGTATAACGAGCGGGAAACGCGTTTTAAAACCGATTGTCAGCCCATAAAAGCCGGTAGCTTTTATTATGCTTTCAGTGAACTGCAGCGTTGTTATCATCAATAATAATCATAATTGGCGGGTCAATATTTTGATTTGCCGTATCGCCTGTTTGTTATCGGTTTCCGCATAGCGTGCCGTCAGGTAGCGTGTCGTCAGTTGCTGCATGATTGGCGCAGCCGGATGATTGGCGGCCTGCAAACGCTGCACGAATGCTTGTGGTGTTTCATCATTTTGGCGCATAAAACCACGCTGCGCTAAACGTCGGCATGCCTGTAAATAGGCCTGTACCAATGGGTCTTGTTTGATCCGGTGCCTTGCCAGCCAATTGATGCCCAGTGCCAACCCGATCACCAAAACTAAGCCACCGAGCATGGCGAACAAACGCCCCCAGATGTTATTACCAAACAGATCGCGTAGCAGTTGTTCCTGCGACTGGTTGTTGTAATTCAATACCCATGATGTCCAGCGATAGTCGATAGTCGCCAGATATTGATGCAGTTGGGCAAACAACAGCAGATTGCGGTAACTAGTCAGGCTAAACGGATCACGCAGGCGGGTCTCTTCCGCTGGCAAGATGTCGTCGATGCTGCGACTGAGGCGATCAGGCGCCACCATCAGCGTGGGGTCAAACCGTTGCCAGCGATTGTCGAGCCAGACTTCCGACCAGGCATGCGCATCAAACTGATACAGGCTGAGATAGTTGCCATCGGCATGATATTCCCCGCCTAAATAGCCGGTTACCATTCGCGCTGGAATGCCCGCTGCGCGCATCAGGAAGGTAAAACTGCTGGCGAAATGGGCACAAAAGCCACGCCGAGAGCCAAACATAAAATCATCGATCTGATCGCTGCCTTGCAGTGTGGGCGGCTCTAACGTGTAGCTAAAGCCATGGCTGGCAAAATAGCGCATCGTGGCTTGTGCAAATTGCCGATCATCAGAATTATTCAGGCGTAGTTCAGCGGCCAAAGCTCGTACCTGCGGGTTTCCTTGCGGTAATTGCAGGTTTATCTGGCGCACATAGGAGTTTAATTGCGAGCTGAAGGTGGTTTGCGGGAACTGGGTTTGCGGAAAATAGCTTAACGGGATCTGTTTTTTCTGCTGTAACAATTTGGGCGAATACAGGCTCATCACAGGGGTGAGCAGTGCTTCGTCATTGTTTGGTCGCGACAGATCGAGGCTGTATAACCAATGCTGATTGCTGGGTTCGACAATCAGCCGGTAAGTACTGGTGGGCCCTTGCCAATGTATTAGTTGTTTTAACGGCATGACGGCAGTGAACGGGTTCTCTTGTTGCTGATACCACTGGCGTAAAGATTGTGCCACCCGCCAGGTTTTGCCATCAAATTCTTCATGCACCAGTGCGCGCCAGTAACGTTGATTTTCCGGCGGTAAGGGCCCGTCGAAGCTGGCGCGAAACGCCAGTGCACTGGAGCGGGAAAGTTGCGCGATATCGCCCGGCGTCACCTCTTCATTGAGACCGGTCGTGGCACTCTTGATATCGGGTATCCGCCACATCGGCCCTAAATGCGGGATCAGTAAAAACAGCACCGCCATCAGTGGCAGACTTTGCAACAGCAGCCGTAACCCCAGCCGCCATTGTGCTCGGTAGTTGTTGGTCTGATAAATCGACAGCAGCGCAATGGTGTTAATGCCGGCAACCAATAGCAGGTAGATGGTAAACGCCAGCCCCTGATGATAGATCAGCGCCAAGGCCACTAGAAAATAGAGCGATAACACATGCAGGCTGAGGTGACGGCGACTGGAAAATTCGAGAAATTTCAGCGTACAACCCAGCACCAGCAAATTAAACATCGCTGGCAGAAAACCACTGTTACGCCAGAGATAGGCGATGAAACTCATGCCTAACAAGGCCAGACTATTTTTCAGCCACAGCGATGGCGGTTTTAGTTGCTCACGCGCTATTGCATAACGCCAGCCGATGGTGAGCAGCGCACAAGCATAAATGGCGGGGTGCAATTCACCATACAGCGGCAGTACCATCAGCAAATAACTTAAGCTCAGCCAGTTCAGCGTCTGTTGGCCGAGTGTTACCGAGAGATGTTCAGTGGTTTTCATAAAGCGCCAACGCGGTCAGACAGTGAGTTTGATGCAGCGCACCTTCGCCGGGTGCAATACTTTGACTGCCCAGCAATAAGCCGTAATGTGAACCTTGTTGCTCCAGCGTTTGTAGCTGATAACAAAGCTTCGACAGGCGTTCTTCCAGATCCAGCCCCGGTGTTTTGTGTAGTTCCAGCCAGCATAACTGCGGGATCGGTGTCATGAACTCTTTGCTGACCAAGCCACGCCCTTGTGCAACTTGCTTCCAGGCGATCTGGCTTAATGATTCACCGCTGCGATAAGGGCGCACACCCTGCATTTCATCCATGCCCGCGGTTTGACTGATAGACGCTGGCGCATTGGATTCTGCCTGTGGCGTATTCCCTGCCTGCAACTGCAGTTCGCACAATAATGGGCGCGGATAAGCCAGCCCGGTTTGTTGCAGATCGAGTTGTGTCCAGCATTCCAGCAAACCGAGCGGCCATTGGCTGGTTATGCGTAATCGGCCCGGTTGCAACCAGCCACGGCGTACTGCAATAAAGGTCACGCCGAGTTGCGCACAATTTTCCAGCGTTGGCAGATGTTCGCCTAAGCCATCCATAGCGCTCAATTGCAGATCATAACGCGGGCGTTCAGTTTGTAGTTGCACCAGAAAACGTAACGATTGCCCGGCATACCCAGTCGGCGCAGTCAGCGCTTCCACCGTTAACCCGCTGAGGTTGTAGTGGCAGTAATGCATCGAGATCACAAACAGGCTAAACAGCAGATAGGCCAGCGCCAACACCAGATTGTTTTCATAATTGGAACCGAGCAGGAAAATCGCCACCGTCAGACACAGATAAACCCAGCCGGTATGGCTGGGGAAAATAAACAGATTATGTCGATTCAGGCGATATTGGCTGGCAGGGGGAATACGGCGATCCAGCCACGCATTCATGCGTTGTTGCCAAGCTTGACGTAGCAACTGCCACGGTTTCATCGCACCTTTTTTCATCGTACTGGGTCCACACGTTCCAGCAGTGCGCGACTCAGGCTGCTACGGCCACCAATCGCGCCGTTATAACCGCTGCGTAAGCGATGTTCAGCCACCGGGGCAAAAATCGCCTGAATATCATCCGGCAGCAAATAATCACGCCCGGCCATATAGGCCCAAACTCGGGCGGCACTTAACAATGCTTTGCTGGCGCGCGGCGACAGTGCGTGCGGGGTGATGCCCGCGGTGCGGCTTTCTTGCACCAGACTGAGCAGATAATCCAGCGCGGCATCGGCCACTTTGACTTGTTCAGCTTGTCTTTGCATCAATTGTAATTGTTGGGCATCCAGCAACGGTGTGACGTTGAAGATACCGTTTTGCAGCAACATGCGTTTTTCGGTGATTTTATCCGGATAACCTAGCTCAATTCGCATCAGAAAGCGGTCTAATTGCGACTCTGGCAGTGGGTAAGTGCCGGCTTGATCCTGCGGATTTTGTGTCGCAATGACGAAAAACGGTTCCGGTAGGGCGCGGGTTTCACCATCTAAGCTGACTTGGCGTTCGGCCATCGCTTCCAGCAGGGCACTTTGCGTGCGAGGGCTGCCACGGTTGATCTCATCGGCCAGCAGCACTTGGGTAAACACCGGGCCGGGGTGAAAAACGAATTCCTTTTGTTGCTCAAATACCGAGACACCGAGCAAGTCGGCCGGCAGCATATCCGAGGTAAATTGTACCCGCTGATAATCAAGCCCCATTACGGTGGCCAGTGCATGCGCGAGCGTGGTTTTGCCCATGCCGGGCAGATCTTCAATCAGCAGATGACCTTTCGCCAGCAAGCAACAGACCGCCAGCTGGATCTCCTCTTCCTTGCCTAAAATCACCCGGTTTAGTTCACTCAGAACGGCTTGAATTCGCTGCTGCACGCTAGACTCCGAAAAATAATAAGGCTCCGCAAAAATAGCGGTCACAGGCTCCTGTAACTATAGGAGCCTGTGCTAAAAAGGTGGGGAAGATCAGCGGCGGCTGAGAATACGCAGGACACGTAAGAACAGGTTGATGATATCAAGATACAACGCGGCGGCGCTGTCGATGGCGTTATCCAGCGTTTTCGGGATCGCATTGGCGCGCGCCCAGTCGTAACCGATGTAACCACTGAAAATCAGCGCTACCGCCCAATCAGTCAGCGGATGTGATTTGTGGAAGATGAACACCTCCGCCAACTGTACAACCAAGGTGATCAGCAAGGCGAAAAATAGTGCGCGACCGATGCCCTGAAAAAACGCCGGATACATACTGCCTAACAGCATCATGACGAAGGTGATTTCACCGGTCACACGCATGGCTTCCAATACCAATGCACTATCGAACTGGCTGACGACGACATTCAGCACCAGACCAAACGGCACCACAATCAGGTTGTAACCAAAGAAGCTGATCAACGGGTTTTCCGAGCGATTCAGAATAAAACTTCCGGCCATACAACAAAGAAAATAACCGATAAAAAACAGACGATGATCGATGGCATACAGACTTTCCACCGGAATAGTCATCATCATCAACCAGTTAACAAAAAAGCCCCAGCATAAAGTCAGGCCGATGGTCAGGTTATATAACGACGGGCTGATTTGTTGTGCACCGATAAAATTAGTTCGTTTAAAAACACTGGTTTCCATAATTTATTATCCCATACCGATTGAGTTGTTCATTCTTACCACAATTTCACCGAATTCATAGCATCGCTTCAAATGAATATGTCGTTGTTTTTTGCTTCACCTGTACCGATCTTGCGGCGATAATGCGCGCCTTCGTGCTGACTATGAGCGGTCAGTGGTGTTAAACCCTCATTATTCAGAATTAATTATGTTGTCATTTCTGCCCGGTTTTATCTTATTGCCATTCAGTATTGCGTTTGTGATCCTGAATACCGCACTGGTGTCATTCCTGATTGGCATTCAGGCCTTGCTGAAATTATTGATCCCGATTGCGGTAATCAATCATTACCTGACCCGTGGTTGTAACTTCATCATGTACGGCTGGTTGTGTGGTAATGCGCTGATGTTGCGACTGGTGAATAAAGTGGAGTGGGAAATACACGACACCACCAATCTGAATAAAAAAGGCTGGCATATGGTGATCTGTAATCACCAAAGCTGGGCTGATATTGTGCTGTTAGGTGATATTTTCCGTAATCGTCTGCCAACCCCGAAGTTTTTCTTAAAACATGATCTGTTGTATGTGCCGTTTGTCGGTCTGGCGTGCTGGGGCCTAGATATGCCGTTTATGCGTCGTTACAGCCGTCAGCAGTTGCTGAAAAACCCTGAATTACGTGGCAAAGACGTGACTACGGCACGGGAAGCGTGTGCCAAGTTCCGCACCATTCCGACCACAGTGATCAATTTTGTTGAAGGCAGTCGTTTTACACCGGAAAAGAAAGCCGAAACCAAATCACCGTATGCGCATCTGTTGACGCCGAAACCGGCGGGGTTAGCAATGGCGATGAACGTGCTGGGTGAGCAGTTTGAAAAGATTGTTAACGTGACGCTGGCTTACCCGGAAAACACCGGTCGCCCGTTTCACGATATGCTCAGTGGTCGCCTGACGCGCGTACAAGTCTGGATTGAAGAGATCCCGGTGACGGCAGTGCAGCGCGGCGATTACATCAAAGACAAACCGTTTAAACGTGGTTTCCAGCAATGGCTGACCGGCGTCTGGCAACGTAAAGATCAGCTATTGGCAGAAAAACGCTAACCTAACAGCGCAAACAGTTCATCCAGATTTTGTTCCGAAAATACCTGAATATGGTGTTGGCGTAACAGGCGAGTGGTGATGCCTTCACCAGGAATTTTCTGGCCGCTGAACTGGCCGTTATAGATGTTACTGCTGCCGCAGGATGGGCTGCTCTCTTTTAAAATCGCGTATTTGATTTGTTGCTGCTGGCACAAGGTGAGTGCCTGTTCGGCACCGCGTACGAAGGCGGTAGTCACATCACGGTTACACCCAGTCATGACGCGGCCATCGGTCTGAATTTCAGCCGCCGGACGCGGCGTAGGTAAACCACCAGCTTGTTCCGGACAAAATGGCACCAGCCAGCCATTGGCTTGCCAGCGGTGTAATAAGGCGTGCTCCACCGGTTTACTCTGACCGTCATAACGAACCGGGCAACCCAGCAAACAGGCACTGACTAGAATTTTTGGTGTTTTCATTCTTCGACTCCCGTGTCTATCGCAATGATTTTAAGCGGGAGCCGCAAAATGACCAGACTATTTAAGTTTCATTAGTTGGTTATGTGAGCAGGGCGTAGTCGCCATAAACGGAAGACGGTGTGGCTGTTCACAAATAAAAAACTGCCTTCAATCAGCGCACCACCAATCGAACCAATTACAAAATTATGCGTCACCCAACACACGGTGCCCATCAGCATGATCAGGCGCATACGAATGCCTTGTTCACGATACAGCGCCCAGGTACCGAGCGTGGTGCCGATCAGCGTCAACCACTGAATCGGTTGGGTAATATTCGGCACACCCAGCACCCAAACGATCAGCAGGAAAAAACACATCACCGCGACATGGCGGGTATGGGTGGAGACAAAACTGCGGAACCCACTGAGCCATGCGGCATAAGCGGCGGTATGGGCGCCCAGCAGGAAGAAATGGGTGCCAATGACGACACAATATAAGGTCAGGAAGGTACGCAAACGCTGGTCATTGCGCTGCACAAAGGCCGAAATGCCAATGACAAACGCCAGTAAACCCACTGACTGCGCCAGTGGGTTGGCAGCAAACAAAGCTGCTAAAGCATGTAAATGTGAGGTCACAAGGTTACGCCACTTTTGAAGATCGCGAGTTCTCGGAAGTCGTTCTTCTCATTACAGGTGGCTTTGCCATTGGCGACATCGACAATCAAATCAATAAACTGATTGAGCAGCTGCGCCATGGTTTGGTCTTCCAGCAATCGACCTGCGTTAAAGTCAATCCAATGCGGTTTGCGTTTGGCTAAATCGCTGTTGGTGGCTAGTTTCACAGTAGGAACGAATCCGCCGTAGGGCGTACCACGCCCTGTGCTGAACAATACCATGTGACAACCGGCTGCGGCCAGTGCGCTGGTGGCAACGGCATCATTACCCGGTGCACTGAGTAAGTTAAAACCATGGCGAGTTAACCGATCACCATATTTCAGTACATCAATCACCTGGCTTTGTCCGGCTTTTTGCGTGCAGCCCAGTGACTTCTCTTCCAGCGTGGAAATACCGCCGGCTTTGTTGCCAGGGGACGGATTTTCATAAATCGGCTGATTGTGATCGATGAAATACTGCTTGAAGTCATTCACCATCGATACCGTTTTCTCGAACGTGGTTTCATCATGGCAACGCGACATCAAAATGCGTTCTGCACCAAACATCTCTGGCACTTCGGTCAGTACACTGGTGCCACCATGCTGGATCACGTAATCCGAAAACTGACCCAGCAGCGGGTTGGCGGTAATGCCGGAGAAACCATCAGAACCGCCACATTCCAGCCCGAATTTCAGCTCGCTGATCAAACCCGGTGTGCGGGAGTCTCGCTGCATAACCGCGAGTAATTCTTGCAACAGTTCGACACCAGTGGCGACTTCGTCATCATGTTGCTGACAGACCATGAACCGCACACGTTCGGCATCAAATTCACCTAAGGTCTCTTTGAAGGCGGCAATTTGGTTGTTTTCACAACCTAAGCCAACCACCAGAACCCCGCCGGCATTGGGGTGACGGACCATATTCTGCAGTATGGTGCGGGTGTTCTGGTGGTCTTGGCCTAGCTGGGAACAGCCATATTGATGGCTGAAAAGATGAATACCGTCGATCACTGACAGATCGCATTCGCGCTGCAACTGTTGCTGCATCTGTTTGGCCAGCGCATTCACACAACCGACGGTCGGTAAAATCCATAACTCATTACGAATACCCACGTCGCCATTTTTACGGCGATAGATCTGTACTTCGCGATCGGCGGGTTGTTGCGGTAAGGCAACGAAATCCGGTTGATACTGATATTCATCCAGATCGTTCAAATTGGTGGCGATGTTGTGATGGTGCACATGCTCACCGATTGCAATATCGGTACGTGCGTGACCAATCGGCAGGCCATATTTGATCACCTGAGCTTGCGCGGGTAAATCACGCAGCGCCAGTTTATGCCCACGCGCAATAAAACTGCGCAGGGTGATCGATACACCATCGATTTCAATACGCTGACCTTCGGAAAGGTCAGCCAACGCCACGGCGACATTATCGGTGGCATGTATTTTTATAACGTCTTGCATGATGAGACCTCAACTACAAACGGTCAGCGCCGCGCGCATGCCTTGTGAACGGATCTGCATCAGATGCAGACAAACGGCCTCCACCAGCCCTTTCACGCGGGTTAAATCTTCCCCCCAGTGACTTTCTAAGCTCAGTGTTTGGTTTACCAGATCGGCCAGCGTGAGGGTGCCAGCGTCAACAGCCGGCCACAGTGCAGCAAAGTGTTCCAGCCAGTGCGCATCGTCTTGCAGCGGGTAGGTTGCGTCGCCACGTTTGCCCTGATAAAAGGCCAGTAGTGCCGCCAAAGCAAAGGTCAGGCGAACCGGCAGACGGCCCGTGCGATCTTGATAGGTCAGCAATTGTGGCAGAATTCGAGTTTTGTATTTGGTCATGCCGTTCAGGGCAATCGATAACAGCTGATGCTTAATAAATGGATTGCGGAAACGCGCCAATACCGCATGCGAGAACGATTCCAGCTCGTCGCGTGGCAGATCTAGCGTCGGTACGATCTCTTCGAAAATCGCTTTTTCCACAAACTGGCTTAATTGCTCGTCTTGCAGCGTCTCGCCGACGGTGTCGATACCCGCTAAGAACGCAACCGGCACCAGCGCCGTGTGCGCACCATTCAAAATAGCCACTTTGCGTTCTTTATACGGTTTGATGTCATTCACGATACGAATGTTCATCTGTTTATCGGCGGGCAGCTGATCCAGACACAGTGCCTCACTCAACCACTGTGGGCCTTGGATCACAAACAGATAGAAGTATTCAGCGGTATCCACGAACTGATCTTGATAACCGAACTCTTCTTGCAACGCCGCGTGTTCATCGCGTGGGAAACCGGTCACGATACGATCGACCAGTGTCGAGCAGAAGGTGTTGCACTGACCCAACCAGTTACTGAATGCCAGCGGCAATTTCCACTCGACCGCATAACGTTGCACTAATTCACGCAGCGCATCACCGTTATAGTCAATCAGCTCACAAGGCAGAATGATCCAGCCTTTGTCGGCGGCACCGTTAAAATGTTGGAAGCGTTCAAACAGCAAACGCGTCAATTTGGCGGGAAAGCTGCTCGGTGGCGCATCGGTCAGCTGGTCATCGGCGACATAGGTGATGCCTGCTTCGGTAGTGTTCGAAAACACAAAACGAATGTCAGGGTTACGCGCTAGTGCCAACACATCATCAAACTGCTGGTAGCAGTTCAGCTCACGATTAACAGAGCGGATCAGACGGGTATGGCGTACCGCTTCCCCTGCTTCGTTCAGGCCACGAATGACGGTGGTATAGAGACCGTCTTGCGTGCTCAAGCTGGGTGGAAAGGCCGTATCAATCGGGCGAATGATGGTAATGCCGGCATTCAGGTTGGTGTGTTCATTCAGCAGGTCGATCTGCCAATCGACAAAGGCACGTAGAAAATTGCCTTCGCCAAATTGGATGATTTTTTCTGGGTATGCGTTGCCGGGAAATTGCTGGCGGTTTAAAGCATGCATTTGTGTCTCCTCAACGCGGGAGCCTTGCTCCCACGCCGTTATCTGTTGAGTACGATTATTTCAGCGCAATGCCGAAGTAGTTTTTCGCATTGTTAAAGCAGATGTTCTGCACCATCTCGCCCAACAGTTTGATGTCGGCTGGCGCTTCGCCATCAGCAACCCAACGACCGAGCATGCGGCACAATACGCGGCGGAAATATTCGTGACGGGTGTAAGAGAGGAAGCTGCGGCTGTCGGTCAGCATGCCAACAAAACGGCTCAGCAAACCGAGTTGCGCCAGCTGGATCATCTGGCGTTCCATGCCATCTTTCTGATCGTTAAACCACCAGCCGGAGCCGAATTGCATTTTTCCCGGAATACCGTCGCCTTGGAAATTGCCCAGCATCGTTGCCAGCACTTCGTTGTCGCGCGGGTTCAGGCAATACAAAATGGTTTTGGGTAACTGGTTATTGCGATCTTGCGCATCGAGCAGACGTGATAATGGCGCGGCAACCAGACCGTCATTGATCGAGTCAAAACCAGTATCTGGGCCAAGTTCCTGCAAACGGCGGCTGTTGTTATTGCGCAGCGCACCGATGTGATATTGCTGCACCCAGCCCCGTTGTTTGTATTCGGCGGCGAGGAATAACAGCACTGCAGTTTTGAACGCTGCGATCTGATCAGGTGACAGAATTTGACCTTGGCGACGCGCCTGCAACATGGCTGTCAGGCCGGTATCAGAGGCTTCACCGAACAGCACCACATCCAGTGCGTGGTCAGCAATTTTACAGCCGTGAGCCGCGAAATGATCTAAACGCAGTGTCAGCGCTTGTTTTAAGTCGGCAAATGAATCAATGGCGACATTTGCGGCAGTTTCTAACGCAGTAATGTAATCGGCAAAAGTTGGTGCTTCAATATTGAAGGCTTTATCCGGGCGCCAGCTTGGTGTGACAACGATATTGAACGCTTTATCGGCGGCAATTTTGGCGTGATGAGACAAATCATCAATCGGGTCATCGGTGGTGGCGACCATTTTCACGTTCATCTGCTGCATGATGCCACGTGCCGAAAATTCCGGTTGCGCCAGCTTGTCGTTGCAGAAATCCCACACCTGTTTTTCGGTAGTAGGGGATAACAATACATTGGTTAAGCCAAATGGACGGCGCAGTTCGAGGTGTGTCCAGTGATACAGTGGGTTACCAATGGTGTGCGGCACGGTAGCAGCATAAGCCTGAAATTTAGCGTAATCATCGGCATCACCGGTGCAGAATTTCTCATCAGCACCGTTCGAGCGCATAGCGCGCCATTTATAGTGATCACCTTTCAGCCAGATGTCATACAGGTTTTTAAACTGATAATTTTCGGCGATCAATTGCGGTGGTAAATGGCAATGGAAGTCAAAAATCGGCTGTTCTGCAGCAAAATCGTGATACAGCTGCCGGGAGAAATCGGTATCCAGTAAAAAATCTTCAGTTAAAAACGCAGTCATAGCTTACTCCGGTTCAAATAGTGCGGCAGTGATCCATACATGAACTGACAGGGCGTGAACACGAGTTAGTCATTATGTCTCGCATAACGCAAGATGTTATACCAATTATTATGGTGATCCTTGAGGTTGTCTACATGAAATGGCTATTTTTTGCAGTGCCTGTCACACAAATTCAGTGTCGAATGCCGTTGTGGCGACTTATTGTGACGATTGTCGCATATTTTATAGGGTGATCTGCTAAAACTTAGATCAGGCTCACCGTTCTTTGTTGTTATACCAATTATGATCATCCTGTCATAACAGAGTGATGTTTTTGCATGAAGTAGTGATAACTATGTTGTTCTTATCATCTAGCTCATGACTTAACGGTGAATTATCAGAGGACAAGGATATGAATCTATCGACCAATACGGTTGGTGAAACAAGCGGCAACATGGCTAAGAAGAAAATCGTCGGTCTAAGATGGTGGATCATCGGCGTGGTGATGTTGGGTACGATATTGAACTACCTGACGCGTTCATCATTGTCTGCCGCCGCGCCGACACTGAAACAAGAGTTAAGTATTACTGTTGAACAATATTCCTACGTGGTAGCAGCTTTTCAGGCTTGTTATACCGTCATGCAGCCAATTGCCGGTTTTATTCTTGATTCTATCGGCGTCAAAATTGGTCTGGCCATTTTCTGTGTGGCTTGGTCGATCACCAATATGCTGCACGGTTTTGCTGGCAGCTGGCAGTCACTGGCTTTTTTCCGTGGTCTGATGGGGATGGCCGAAGCGGCCGTAATTCCTGCAGGCTTAAAAGCAGTGACAGAATGGTTCCCCGCGAAAGAGCGTTCGATCGCGACTGGCTGGTTTAATATCGGCTCATCGATCGGCGGTATGATGGCTCCACCACTGGTTATTGCCTGTATCACTTATTACAACTGGCAAACCGCGTTTATCGTGACTGGTGCATTGGGTTTCTTCTGGGTAGCATTGTGGTTGTTTTTCTTCCGCTCACCAGCCGATCATCCGCAGATCACTGATGAAGAAAAACAATATATTCTGGATGGCCAAGAAGCCTCACATAAAAACGACACCTCTAAACCATCGGTAAAACAGATCATCCGTCGCAGAGAGTTCTGGGCGATCGCGATCCCTAAATTTCTGGCTGAGCCTGCTTGGCAGACCTTTAACTTCTGGATCCCGCTTTACTTAAGCACCGTTCGTCATATGGATTTGAAATCAATAGCAATGTTTGCCTGGATCCCATTCCTTGCGGCAGATATGGGCTGTATCGTGGGCGGTTATCTGTCACCACTGATGATCAAATATTTCAAAGTCTCTTTGTTGACCAGCCGTAAATTAGTGGTCGTAACCGGGGCTACTTGTATGCTGGCACCTGCTGCGATTGGCATGGTGGCAAGCCCTTATGCTGCGATTGCGCTGTTCTGCGTGGGTACTTTTGCGCATCAGACTATCTCTGGTTCGCTGATCACCATGTCATCCGATGTGTTCCCGCGCAATTCAGTGGGTACCGCGAATGGTCTGACCGGTATGGCTGGTTATCTGGGCGCAACTATTTTCTCGTTTATTGTGGGTATTGTGGCGAGCAAAATTGGTTATGATCCATTGTTTGTCTGCTTATCCTTGTTTGATATTATTGGTGCCATCGTGGTGTGCATGATGCTGAAGCAGTCTGCCATGCCGACACTGCCAACCACAAAAGCAGCGTAAGCAACAACGGTATAACACGACTGCATATGACTGAATCGAATAATATCGTTTCAATGTAAAAAGACAGAACCTGTTATTGGTATAACAGGTTCTGTCTTTTCCGCTATACTGGTGGCATAGCCCTGAATAGGATGTTGTGATGGAATCTTTTGAAGCGAGTCGCTTATACCAGAAGGTAGCCAGCGAGTTAAAACAACAAATCAAAAGTGGTCAGTATGGTGTCGGTGATCGTTTACCCGCTGAACGCCTGATTGCGGAAGCCATGGCGGTGAGCCGAACCGTAGTTCGTGAAGCGATCATCATGCTGGAAGTGGAAGGCATGGTCGATGTACGCAAAGGCTCTGGGATCCATGTGGTTGGTGTGGAACCACGTTATCAGCCGACAGTCAGTGAACAGGATGATGAGTTTCTGACCGCCGGTCCGTTTGAATTACTGCAAGCCCGGCAATTGTTGGAAAGTAATATCGCCGAGTTCGCGGCCACACAAGTGACCAAACAAGATATTCAGGCACTGCAGGCTATCCAGGAAACGGCTCGTCAGGAAGATCGTGCTCGTGACTCGCAATGGGATAAAGAGTTCCATATTCAGGTCGCCAAAGCCACGCAAAATTCGGTGTTAGTGACGCTGGTCGAAAAGTTGTGGCAGCACCGGGAAAAAAATCCTTACTGGCGTAAGCTGCACGAACATATTGATGATCGGGCGATGGAGAGCTGGTGTGAAGACCACGATCAGATCCTCAAAGCCTTAATGCGTAAAGATCCGAAAGCCGCCAAACTGGCGATGTGGCAACATCTGGAAAATACCAAACAGATGTTGTTTCAGGCGACTACAGTTGATGACGACCTGGTGGATGACCGTTATTTGTTTGCGGAAAATCCGGTCATTCATCTGATCCGAGCTTAGCGTATTAGGTCAGCGATAAAAAATAAGCCCTCAATAAATGAGGGCTTAATACAATGGTTAACTCAGCAGCAGATGTTTAGTCTTTTTTCTGCAGCAGATATTTCACCAGCGCGATATATTCTTCCGTGCTCTTGATACCTTCGGTTTTCACCAGATATTTACCGTTCACTACGGTTGATGGCACGGCACGGATGTTCATACTGCCAGTGCTGCGATCATATTGCGCGACCATACCGGTTACAGCAAAACTATCTACCGCACCATCGAAATCTTTACCGTTCACACCAGCTTTCTCAAACACGGCGCGTACATCGGCACGATTTTGTG
>CAIZDF010000663.1 GCA_903931645.1 uncultured Tolumonas sp. | reverse complement strand
GGGTGAAAACTTCAGCGCATCTGATCAATTGGCGCTGGTGCCGGTGACCCGTCGTTTCCTGTTTTTGGAAGAAGGCGATGTGGCTGAAGTGACCCGTAAAGGTGTGACGATCTTTAATCATGCCGGCAAACCTGTAGAGCGCGAAGAAATCGAATCCGAGCTGTCGCATGACGCGGGTGATAAAGGTCAATATCGCCATTATATGCAAAAAGAGATCTACGAACAGCCACAATCGATCCTGAATACTTTGGAAGGTCGTCTGGTTGACAATCACATTGTGCCGGAATCTTTCGGTACACATGCGCGTGAAATCTTCCAGAAAGTACAGCATGTGCAGATCGTGGCGTGTGGTACTTCTTATCATTCCGGCATGGTGGCGCGTTACTGGTTTGAAGCGCTGGCGGGCGTTTCCTGTAACATCGAAATTGCTTCTGAATTCCGCTATCGCAAATCTGTCGTGCACCCAAACAGCCTGATCATTACCTTGTCTCAGTCTGGCGAAACGGCCGATACCCTGGCGGCGTTGCGTCTGGCTAAAGAGATGGGCTATATGGCCAGCCTGACCTTGTGCAATGTGCCAGGTTCGTCTTTGGTGCGTGAGTCTGATCTGGCGTTTATGACCCGAGCTGGTGCAGAAATTGGTGTGGCGTCGACGAAAGCATTCACCACCCAGCTTACCGGTTTGCTCATGTTGGTAACGGCAATTGGTCGTGGTAATGGCAACATGAGTGAAACCGATGAGCATTGTGTGGCGAGTGCCTTACAAGCATTACCAATGCAAATTGAGCATGCCTTACAGCTGGATAAACAAATCGAAGCCTTGGCCGAACAGTTTGCCAACAAGCAACACAGTCTGTTTTTAGGTCGCGGTGATCAATATCCTATCGCGATGGAAGGTGCATTAAAACTTAAAGAAATCAGCTACATCCACGCAGAAGCTTATGCGGCAGGTGAATTGAAGCACGGCCCGTTGGCACTAATTGACAGCGAAATGCCGATCATTGTGGTGGCGCCGAATAATGAACTGCTGGAAAAACTGAAATCCAACGTGGAAGAAGTGCGTGCCCGTGGTGGTTTGTTGTATGTGTTTGCTGATCGGGCTGCCGGTTTTACCAGTGATGACACCATGCGCGTGATGCCAATGGAAAGTGTGGCTGACATCATTGCACCAATTGTGTACACCATTCCGATGCAATTACTGGCTTATCACATTGCTCTGATCAAGGGCACCGATGTGGATCAACCACGAAACTTAGCCAAATCAGTAACGGTTGAATAATCGGCGGTCATAAAAAAGCGTAATTTGTAGGTCGACAAAAAAGTATCACACTTACAAAAAAGTATCATACTAAGCAAAAAAGTATCATACTTTTAATTATCCAAGCTATGCTGAATAAATAGGCATAGCTTGGATATTGAAAATGAAGCAATTTCCTGCGTTTCTTAGTCCACAGCCAAGACAAATACTTGAGCTGCTTGAACCCACCATCGTCAAACGCCTTCAAAATGAGAAAAGAGGTCAAGGAATTGGTAAGCATTACAAGCCATTTTTGACAGTTCAGGATGTTCCAAGCAAAGGGCGAATTCATCGCCGACCTTCACTTACTCATAATCGTATCGTTCATCTACTTTCAGATCTTGAGTTGGCAGCTTTTCTACTCTTTGATTGGCAAACGTCAGTTATAGATATCAGAGAACAATTTCCCCTTAATCCTGAAATTACGATAGACATAGCCAAGCGATTGGGGATTAAACATCCTGCTTATAACGGGGTAATTCAAGTAATGACAACGGACTTGCTTGTTGATTTTAATCTTAATGGTCAGCATTCAACACAAGCCGTTTCAGTTAAATATTCTCAAGATTTAGAAGATTAAACGTATAGTTTATATCGGGTAACTGCATCAGGGCTTTGGCAACGC
>CAIZDF010000662.1 GCA_903931645.1 uncultured Tolumonas sp. | reverse complement strand
GTGACTGTAAGGATGAAAAATGACATTTAAATGACAAGATTATGACATTGACTCAGACAATAATTTTACAAATTATTAATTAGGCAGAATAAGGCTTCAATTGAGGGTCTTTAAATCTAATTCCTCGATATATTTTAAGCATCAGAATCATTTCAATGATTAGAGCGTTAATTCAAATTTGTACTATCACAACAACCTTGCCATTTATTATCGGTTAACTACAGCAACTTTGATTGGATGGCACTTAGCCATCCGACAAGTCATATTTGATTCCTGAATGAATCCTTAAGACTGCATAAACCATTGTTTGATTTTATCCTTGGAGGGAATTCCACCCGAATGAACAACCTGACCATCAATGACGACTCCTGGGGTTGATAAAACACCGTAGCTGACGATATCTCTGATCGCTTCAACTTTTTCAAGTTGGATTTCTGCACCATATTCTTTGGCAACTTCATCAATCAAACGAACTGTCGTTTTACAATTCGCACATCCGGGGCCAAGCACTTTGATATTTTTCATATGAACTCCTTGGTTATATAAATATAGATCAGAGAAATGCGTTAAAAACATAACCTACCAGCATGATC
Organism: uncultured Tolumonas sp.; assembly: GCA_903931645.1. Taxonomy (GTDB): domain Bacteria; phylum Pseudomonadota; class Gammaproteobacteria; order Enterobacterales; family Aeromonadaceae; genus Tolumonas. The sequence goes on along the minus strand of CAIZDF010000662.1, from coordinate 1,033 downwards.
CCGCAGGCCACTACGCCAACAAAGGTGGCAATAAGACGTAGCTTGAGAACCTTGCGCAAAATAATCGTTTCAGGAAGAGAAAGACCAATAACACTCATCATAAAAGCCAGTACAGTGCCTAACGCGGCACCTTTCGCCAGTAATGCTTGTACGATGGGGATAACACCTGCTGCATTGGTATACATCGGAACACCAATCACCACAGCCAGTGGCACTGACCACCAGGCATCTTTGCCCATGAATGAAGCCATGAAATCTTCAGGTACATAACCATGAATAGCGGCACCAATAGCAATCCCTGCTAAAATATATGGCCAAACCTTTCCAACAATGTCTCGAACCGCACTAAACCCACTCGAAATACGATCCGCAAGAGTTAATGCATCATCGCCTACATTGGCAGTAGTTCGAGGCATGTCACGAACCCAATCTTCTAAATGATTTTCCATTTTAAGACGACCAATGATCCAGCCAGACACAATCGCCACCACTAATCCTAGGCTCATATAAAGCAAGGCTGTTTTCCAGCCGAACAGACCAAACAATAAGGTTAATGCAACTTCATTCACCATCGGTGCTGAAATCAGAAATGAGAACGTGACACCTAAAGGCACTCCAGCCTGAACGAAACCAATAAAGAGAGGAACCGCAGAGCATGAACAAAATGGCGTCACAATGCCCAAACAAGCTGCCATCACATTAGCAGCGCCTTCTCCACGTTTAGCTAATAAGGCGCGGGTTCGCTCAGGCGTGAAATAGGAGTTGATCATCCCCATGACAAATACGATGCCGGTTAATAGCATTAATACTTTTGGCGTGTCGTAAAAGAAGAATTGGAGTGCACCACCCAAATGACTATTCCTGTCCATTGGTAAGGCCGCAACCAAAGACTCAGACAGCGGGATCAATAGCTGATACAAACCAAACCACACCGCACCAGCGATAAGCAAAAAAAGCAGCGGTTGTTTTTGTGAAAATGTATTTACAGATATGACGGCACTCATCTTTTTTCTCACACGTTAACAATTCTATT
>CAIZDF010000661.1 GCA_903931645.1 uncultured Tolumonas sp. | reverse complement strand
TCTCCGAGATCGCTTTACGTGTCCTGGCGCTCACTACTGGTGCGCCAGCATGATCTGTTCAACTATCGGATTAATGTTTCTTTGGCTTCGTTTATACACGCCATTATGGCTGAGCGTTGTTTTCGGCAATGGGTTTATTGTGCTGAGCTATTCGCTGCTATGGCTCGGTTTTCGCCAATACACTAAATCAATAACACCACAAGATAGGCTATTGATGATCTTGGCGCCGCTCATTGCTGTGATCTTATTTATCCTTCTTCGGCTTGATGAAAACAACCTGGTTATACGTGCCATGCTTGTTTCTTATATCTTGACAGGGCTGACTGCTATGTCGATTTATCAGGCGTTAAAAGGTAGAAAACCAGCGGAGTCTGGTCGTTTATTCTGTGTACTGGCGTTAGTCCTCACATTGTTATGTACATTAGTTAGAGCCTTAACCGTTCAAAAATCAGCGGGATATGTTGGCTTATTGGATACCAACATGAGCAATGTTTTTTTGATGGCAACCTCTGGAATATCCTTATTAAGTGTCGGCTTCGGTGTCATGTTGATTTCGTCTCAATGGTTACAACAACGTTTATACATTCATGCGACATATGACGCTCTCACGGGCGTTTATAACCGATATGCACTGATTGAACGTAAGCGTCCGGTGATTACATCTGGTGTCAGTTAGTCATATTCGACATGCTCCCTGTGTTTCCATTGGGGGTTCTTATGTCTTCTGACGTTACACCACAAATTTATGACAAGCGTCGCTCTTTCTCAGCAGCATTCAAAATGAATATTGCACAACTGGCTCTAGCTGGTGAACTGTCTGTTTCTATCATCGCCAGACGATACGATATCAATACCAACCAAGTCTTCCGTTGGTCCCGTGAGTTTCGACAACAACAAGTGCCCTGGGCGAAACAAGCACTTCAGTTACCATCCCCTGGCTCAGAACCTAAACTGCTACCGGTTAAAATTCAGGATCTTTTTTGCCCTACGCCTGAGGTTCGTGCCCCGGTTGCAGCATCCGTTGCTGAGTCATCTTCTCTGACGCTCAGTTTTGGCTCGGGTACACAGCTTTGTATTTCGCAACTCACGCCCGATTTACTGCGCACCGTGCTGGAGTCCTTGCGATGATTGGGTTGTCTCACGATGTTCAAATCTGGTTGTGTGCCGGGTTTACCGATTTGCGTAAAGGCTTTGATGGCTTAGCCGCGATTGCGCAACATGCCTTGCATCAAGACCCTTATTCCGGTCATCTGTTTGTCTTCCGAGGTAAACGAGGTAATAGGGTCAAAATCCTCTGGTGGGATGGCCAGGGTTATTGCCTGTTTTACAAACGTCTTGAACAAGGTCGCTTTGTCTGGCCCCAGACAAAACAAGGGGAAATCTCACTCTCCATGGCCCAGTTATCCATGCTGTTAGAGGGTATCGACTGGCGGCAGAAAACCATCATAAAACGACCAATTTTTACGTCATAAACACCGGTTATCAATGATTTAGATTGCTGGTTATTATATAATCAATACATGCAAAACAGCATTGATAACCTACCGGATGACCCGGCGGCCCTGAAAGAAATTATCCGGCAAATGCAGATGAATGAAACTGCGTTGCAGGGAGAATTAACGCAAAAACTGGCGCAGATTGCGTTATTGAATGCGCAGTTGCAGGTCTTACGCCGCGCTCAGTTTGGCTGCTCTTCTGAACAGATTGACCGGCATATCCATCAACTGGAATTGCAGCTTGAAGAGCTGGATATCAATGTCAGTGAAATCTCAGCGACACTGCC
>CAIZDF010000660.1 GCA_903931645.1 uncultured Tolumonas sp. | reverse complement strand
TCAGTAAACAAAAATTAGAACAGGCAGAGCAGCAAGTGCAGATCTTGTTACAACAGGGTGAGCAGGAAAAACTGGCACCATTTACTGTTGAACAAACCACCAGCTCGAGCGCAGAGGACGAATAAGTGTCATTGCAGACCTTTTCCCAGCACTATCGACAACGCATTGATAGCCTGCTGTTACAGCATATTGAAGCCTTACCCGATCTGTCGCCAAACTTAAAAGCCGCCATGCGGCATGGACTGGTGCTGGGTGGTAAACGTGTACGACCATTTCTGGTGTATGCCACCGGTTTAATGCTGGATGTCGAAGAAACCTTATTGGACGGCCCAGCGGCTGCTATCGAATGCATTCATGCTTATTCCTTGATCCATGACGACTTGCCAGCGATGGATGATGATGACCTGCGTCGTGGTCATCCAACCGTACACAAAGCGTTTGATGAAGCGACCGCCGTGCTGGCGGGCGATGCTTTACAGACACTGGCTTTCTCTATTCTGGCTGATCACCCATTCCCTGATTGCTTACGCGCACAACAGGTCAAAATGCTGAGCGCTTTAGCGCAGGCATCCGGTTATGCCGGTATGTGTGGTGGTCAGGCACTCGATCTGGCCGCTGAGGGCCAGCATGTTGGCTTGCAGGCACTGGAACAAATTCACCGCCATAAAACCGGTGCACTGATTGAATGTGCCGTGCAATTAGGGGCGTTGTGTCAGCAGAATGTGACGGCTGAAACACTGTCGGCACTGAAAACCTATGCGGCGGCAATTGGTCTGGCATTTCAGGTGCAAGATGACATTCTGGATGTGGTTAGTGATACCGAAACACTGGGCAAACCACAGGGCTCAGATCAGGCGTTAGATAAAAGCACTTACCCTGCCCTGTTAGGTTTAGATGCCGCACGTGAACTGGCACGTGATTTACACCAGCAGGCACTCGCGGCACTGCAACCACTGCCTTACAACACTGAAATATTGTCTGCGTTCGCTGATTACATTATTGAGCGCACATATTAATGTCGGATAATAACAAACACATGACGATTGATATGACCGAATATCCAACGCTGGCATTAGTGAATTCACCAGCGGATCTGCGGCAATTTCCGGAAGAACGCTTGACCCAGTTATGTCAGGAATTACGCACGTTTTTACTGCATTCCGTCAGCCGTAGTAGCGGCCATCTGGCATCTGGGCTCGGCGTCGTAGAACTGACCGTCGCATTACATTACGTCTATCAGACTCCGGTAGATAAACTAGTGTGGGATGTTGGTCATCAGGCCTATCCGCATAAAATTCTGACTGGCCGCCGTGATCAGATGGAAACGATCCGCCAAAAAGGTGGGATCCATCCATTCCCTTGGCGCGAAGAAAGTGAATACGACCCGCTGAGTGTTGGTCATTCCAGCACCTCCATTGGTGCCGCATTAGGTATGGCTGTCGCTGCGAAACGTCAGGGGCTGGATCAAAAAGTCGTTGCCGTGATTGGTGATGGTGCGCTGACGGCCGGTATGGCATTTGAAGCGCTGAATCATGCCGGTGATCTGCACGAAGACATGCTGGTTATCTTAAATGATAACGAGATGTCAATTTCGGAAAACGTCGGTGCACTAAATAACCATCTGGCAAAATGGTTGTCCGGCTCGCTGTATACCACCCTACGTGAAGGCGGCAAGAAAGTGCTGTCTGGTATGCCGCCGGTGAAGGAATTGGTGCGGCGTGCCGAAGAACACATTAAGGGCATGGTGATCCCAGGAACTCTGTTTGAAGAGCTGGGCTTTAACTACATTGGCCCGATTGATGGTCACGACACCAAGGCGTTAGTAAAAACGCTGAAAAATATGCGTCAGCTGAAAGGCCCGCAACTGCTGCATGTGATGACCAAAAAAGGCAAGGGTTATGACCCAGCCGAAAAAGACCCTATCGGTTATCACGGTGTGCCGAAATTTAACCCCGAAGAAGACTGTTTGCCGAAAAGTAAAAGCAGCAAACCGACCTTCTCCAACATTTTTGGGCAATGGTTATGCGATACCGCTGCTGTAGATAACAAACTGGTAGGTATCACCCCAGCGATGCGTGAAGGCTCCGGCATGGTCGAGTTTTCCCAGCGATATCCTAACCGTTATTTTGATGTCGCGATTGCAGAACAACACGCGGTTACCTTCGCCGCCGGGCTTGCCATCGAAGGCATGAAGCCGGTAGTGGCGATGTATTCCAGCTTCACACAGCGCGCTTACGACCAGATCATTCATGACGTGGCGATTCAGAATCTGCCTGTCTTGTTTGCCATTGACCGTGCCGGTTTAGTCGGTGCCGACGGCCCGACACATCAGGGCGCTTTTGATATCAGCTTCCTGCGTACCGTGCCCAACATGGTGATCATGACGCCTTCGGATGAAAACGAATGTCGCTTGATGCTCACCACCGGATATCAGCTTAACCAACCTGCGGTAGTGCGTTACCCTCGCGGTAGTGGCTGTGGTGCCGCTCTCAGTGCTGAGCTTGATACCTTACCCATTGGCAAGGGCCGTATTGTGCGTCAGGGCCAAGGCATTGCCCTGCTCTGTTTTGGCACGCTGTTACATCAAGCCAAAGTGGTAGCCGAAAAGCTGGATGCCACGCTGGTGGATATGCGTTTCGTCAAACCGCTGGATACCGAGCTGCTGAAAACCATTACCGCACAGCACGACATTCTGGTAACCGTGGAAGAAAATGCGATTCAGGGCGGTGCCGGTTCTGCAGTGAATGAATGGATGATGACGCAACGCTTGTTAAAACCAGTGTTGAATATCGGTCTGCCAGATCGCTTTATTGAACAAGGCACCCAAGAAGAGATCTATCACGATCTGAAACTGGACAGTGCTGGCATCGAACAGCAAATCAAAGACTTTATGGCGTAAAGAATTACGTTTCCGCAATAAAATAAAGGCTCCTCATAGGAGCCTTTATTTATGAATATCAGAGCAAGCGCTTACCTTCTGCATCCACTACTTTTTCACCATCTTCTTTGGTGAACGCACCTTGTTGTGCTTGTGGCAGAATATCCAGCACCTCTTCAGATGGACGGCACAGCTTCGTACCTAACTCAGTCACGACAATCGGGCGATTGATCAGGATCGGATGCTGCATCATGAAATCGATCAGCTGTTCATCTGACCATTTAGCATCATCTAAACCCAGCTCAACGTAGGGGTCACATTTCTTCCGCAACACTTCACGCACGCTGATGCCCATATCAGCGATCAGTTTAACCAATGTCTCGCGAGTCGGTGGTGTTTCCAGATACAAGATCACATTCGGTTCGATACCGGCATTACGGATCATTTCCAGCGTGTTACGCGATGTACCGCACTTCGGATTGTGGTAAATAGTCACTTCAGACATGGTTATTTCCCTTTCATGAGCATTAACGAGGAATACATTGTTCCGGATGTCCACCACAACACTCGGCAGTTAGGTAATCTATCAGCTCCAGCATCAGCGGGACATTCGCGCGATAACGCTGAAATCGACCTTCTTGCACGACTGACAACAAACCAGCATGCGCCATGGCTTTCAAATGGAATGACAGATTATTCGGTGGTAAACCGAGTGAAGTGGCGATTTGCCCGGCCACCATCCCGTCTGGACCACACTTCACCAGCAAACGGTAAATATCCTGTCGGATGCCGGATGCTAATGATTCAAAAATGAGTGTTGCAGATTCTTTTTTCATGCTTCGATATTACAAGAGTAATTGAAATTATCAATATAATAAAAGCCAGCAGATGCTGGCTGAATATTTACCCTGCGAGCACCACACACAACGGGGTTGTCACCGCCGCCAGCACGGTCGAAACTAACAGACTCGTCGCCATGACCCCTTCCATGGTTTTGAACTGTCGCGCCATCAAATAGACATTCACACCCGTTGCGATAGAAGCTAACAAAACAATAGCCTGCGTCTCCATGCTCGGCAAACCAATCAACCGGGCAATTCCCCACGCCGCCAATGGATGTCCAATCAGTTTCAGTACACAGATACTGATCGATTGCCCCCAATTGCCGCCGATCCCATATTCTGCTAATCCCATACCTAACGACAACAAGGCCATGGGTGCCGCTGCACCACTGATCATGCCAACGGTATTATCAATCAGTAATGGTAATTTCCACCCGGTTAACCCCCACGCTGTACCCGTTAAAATACCGAATACAATCGGGTTTTTCAGCACACTTTTCACGGTATGGAAAAAACCGCGAAATGAAAAACTACCATGTTTAGCCAGCTCTACAGAGACAGTGACCAGCGTCCATAAGATCAGCGAATTAAACACTAACACCAATGCAACCGATGGTAACGCGGCATCACCCAGCATCATTTTTGCCAGCGGCAAACCCAACATCGAGTTGTTGGAAAAAATTCCGCCCAAAGCAAATACCGACTGCGAGACACCGTCCAGCTTAAATAGTTTCCAAGCCATGAAACGGCCCAAGATAAAAACAATAAAACAGCCACCAAAAAAAGCGATCAACAGACGAGCATCAACCGGGGGTAATTTGGAGAAATCACTCATCAGATGGAACAGCATCGCCGGCAAGGCAAGTGAAAAGACAAAACGGGATAATGACTCCGACATCACTTTAGGCCACTGCGCCCAGCGCATCACGCCATAGCCAATAAACACCAGTATAAACAAAGGTGTTGAGAGATAGATTTGATGTAATAAAGCGGACATAGCACCACCACCGAAAAACGGGAGGCAAAGTCTAACATGAGCCATATCACAAATATTGCGCCATATTAACTTTCAAACGAAATCCATCGAATATCCGAACGTGGTACCACGCCTGATTTATACCGGACAAACTGATATGCTAGCCAAAATATATAAACTCACTTGAACCGCAGGAGTTTCGGGTCATGCGTAAATTCACATGGTGGCAGGCTGTCTGGCTATCATTTTTTTCCCGGCAGTTATACCAATCCGTTGCCAGACAGTGGCAAGGCATTGGATCGTTATATCTGTTGATCCTCTCCGCTCTGGTCGTCCTGCCAGTTACGATGGAAATCCGGGCCGGTTATCTCTCCTTTATTGAAAACGACCTGCCATTGTATCTGGACGAATTACCCGAACTCACCATTCAGGATGGCACCGCCTCAACACCGGAAGATCGCCCTTACATCATCAATGAGAAAGGCACGACAGATCCGTTTATTGTGGTAGATACCAGCGGTAAAATTACCGATTTGGAACAAACCTCGGCCCCGGTATTGATTACTGCTGACCGTCTGTATATCCGTAAAAGTGATATTGAAACCCGCTCATTTGATTTTTCAACCTTTCCCGATATGACCATTGATCGTTCGTTGATTGAGAAATTTCTGGCAACCACCAGTAAATTTGTGCTGCCATTTACCTACTTGATTCTGGTCACTTTCGCTTGGTCATGGCGGATTACACAAGCAATGGTCTATGCCTTACTGGCCGGCTGGTTGGCAAAAAAACAAGGTGTCAGAATGCGTTATCCGTCATTGGTACGGGTCAGCTCAGTCGCACTAACGCCCGCCATTATCATTGATATGCTGCTGGGCAGTTTGGGCTTACCACTACCCTTTGCCGGCGTGTTATTCATGGTATTAGAAGTGATGTATTTACGCTTTGCCATGCAAAGCATTAGCCAATTACCGACCGATAAGCACGATGATGAAGGCTCTATCATCGCGTAATGGCTCGAATATCAAGGAAGAAAAAGGGACGCATAGTTGCTTCCCTTTTTTATTGACTGAATGTGTCTGATTAATCTTTATAAATCTTCGGATTAAACAAATCACGTAACCAGTCACCCAGCAGATTGATCACCAGCACTAACAGCACCAGACAGATACCAGGGAATGCCGTGATCCACCATGAACCGGAGAAGATGTAGTTAAAACCTATGCTGATCAGCGAACCGAGCGATGGCTTATCAACTGGCATCCCCAACCCTAAGAATGACAGAGCCGCTTCCGCCATAATGGCATTGGCAACCTGCACGGTAGAGATAACCAAAATCGGTGATAAGCAGTTCGGCAGAATATGACGGAACATGATACGTGGCGCTTTAAAGCCCATCACGCGTGCTGCTTCAACATACTCTTTTTTCTTCTCAGCCAGCACAGATGCTCGAACAGTACGCGCATATTGTGGCCATTCGGAAATACCGATAATCAACACCAACATCAGAATGGCATATTTCGAATAGAAATCGCCGCCCAAAGTCGCCTGAAAAATGGCAGATACGATGATCGCCACCATCATAGTGGAAAACGATAATTGAATATCCGCCAAACGCATCAGTAAGTTATCAATACGGCCACCCACATAACCGGCAACCAAACCGACAACAACCCCAATCGCTAATTGCAATGCAACCGCAAACAAACCAATAACCAGTGAAATTCGGGAACCATACAGAATGGTACTCAGAATATCGCGGCCTTGGTTATCCGTGCCTAACCAGAAGTTAGCATTCCCACCTTCCAGCCATGATGGTGGTGTTTCAGCATCCATAATGTCATAGGTAGACGGATCATACGGATTATGCGGCGCCAACCATGGGGCTAATGTTGCCAGCACCACGTAGCAGATAAAAATCAGAAAACAGAAGATGGCGACTTTGTCTTTCAGAAAGTAGTAAACCAGATCTGACTGACGGAAACGCTGCCAACGACTCATTGTTGCTTGTTGTGACATCTTAGCCTCCCTTGGACGTCAGTTTGACTGTTGGGTTGATCAAGCCATACAGCAGATCGACCAAGGTATTAGTGACCACAAACACTAGGCCCACGAAGATAACGTAAGCAGTGATCAGTGGCGTATCAACACGCGTAATCGCTTCCAGAAACAGAAAGCCAGTACCCGGCCATTGGAATACCGTTTCTGTCAAAATGGTGTAAGCCACCATCGAACCGATTTGCACACCACCCACCGTGATCAGTGGCAGCATGGTATTTTTCAGAGCATGACGGAACCAGACTTTGTTTTTATCTAAGCCTTTCGCCCACGCAAATTTAACGTACTCGGCACTCAGTGCTTCCAGCATTTCCGAACGCACCAGACGAATAAATAGCGGCAGCATGATGGACGACAGTGCAATCGATGGCAGCAGCAGGTGCTTTAAGCCATCAATGGTAAACAAGCCGGATTGCCAGCCCAGTACATTCACGGTTTCACCACGGCCATACGAAGGCAACCAGCCCAGTTGGATGGAAAAAATGTACATGAGCAAAATAGCGGTCAGGAACACCGGCACAGAAATACCGATGGTGCTAATTCCCATAATAAGTTTACTGCCCAACCCGCGTGGACGAATGGCGCAATAGACGCCTAAAGGGATCGACAACAAGATGATCCAGCAGGTTGCCGCGAACACCAGCTCCAGGGTTGCTACCAGCTTACTCATGATGATATCCAGAGCCGGCTTTTTAAAAATAAATGAAGTTCCCCAATCGCCGTGCATGGCATGAGTCAGGAAACGGGAATACTTAATCATAAAGGGATCATTCAACCCCAGCTGACTACGCAATACTTCACGCTGCGCTTCAGACACACCCTGTCCGACCATTTCGCGCAACGGATCGCCTAAATTATCCTGAATAGCAAACGCTACCAGACTGATCACAAACATTACTACGATGGCTTGCGCCAAACGTTTAAACAAAAAAGTCAGCATGCACGAAGATCCTGCATCTTAATAAAAAACGGATCGAGGGCAGCATCAATGATGCCGCCCTTTAATCACAATTACTCTTTAACTTTCAGATCGCCGTAGTATGGGAAATCCAGACCATTAACGATTGGTTTGATATCCAGCTTGGTTTTGGCAGCCCAAGACAGGTTCTGCCATTCCAGAGGCAGATAAGCTGCATCTTTCATTAACAGTTTTTCAATCTGTTGCAGCATAGCGGTACGTTTTGCAACGTCCACTTCCGCATTCGATTGAGCAATCAGCTTATCAACTTCGGCATTTGAG
>CAIZDF010000659.1 GCA_903931645.1 uncultured Tolumonas sp. | reverse complement strand
TCTTTCGTTGGAAATGGCCGTAAATAACGCAAGCGTAATAATCCGGCCCGAATGCCTGCGTCACGTAATTCATCCACGACGCAACGCACACTGCCCGCGATGCTGCCTGCGGTAATAACAATAAATTCCGCATCATCGACACGATAACTTTCCGTCAGCCCTAATGGTTCAGCACCAAAACGACGGGCATAACGTAAATTGATGGAACGGATGCGCTCTGCGGCATCTAACATATCCTGATGTTGCCGATATTTGAAAACGCTGTAATCGCCGGGCCCGGCTGTCATCGCCAGACTCTGCGGTTGTTGCCGGTTGAATGTCCCCGGTGTTCCTGTCGGAAAATCAGGGGCAGGTAAAAATTCATCGACTAGCTGCTGATCGGGTACCAATACAGGCTCATAGGTGTGTGTCAGCACAAATCCATCAAGATTGACCATTACCGGCGTCCGGATGTGCGGATCTTCCGCAATAGCATAAGCCTGAATGGTGAGATCGAGACTTTCCTGCGCAGTTTCGGCATAAGATTGGATCCAGCCACAAGAGATCTGTGACAACGAATCGCTCTGGTCGCCATAAATATTCCACGGTAAAGCAAGCGCCCGGTTGGCATTCATCATGACCAGAGGAAAACGCCCACCTGCGGTATAAGGCAAAATTTCCGCCATATACAGCAAACCTTGCGATGACGTCGCCGTGAAGGTTCTGACACCCATAGCGGCACTACCCATGACCAGAGAAAGCGCAGAGTGCTCTGATTCAACATGCACAAATTCGGTTGCCAGCTCTCCGTTTTCAACCATGTCGGCTAATTTCTCTACGACAACAGTTTGTGGCGTAATGGGGTAGGCGGCAATTACGCGCGGGCGGCTCAAACGTACCGCATGTGCGACAGCTTCATTACCGGATAAAAAGAGTAATTCACTCATCGAACGCTCCGTTAACGTTTACTGCTTCGTCAAATTTGCCACTTTGTTCATCCATGGCCGCATTATTAATCATGGCAATGGCATCTTTCGGGCATTCCACCGCACAAATTCCGCAACCTTTACACCAGTCGTCGATGATCTGCGGAATACCTTGCGCGTTGTTCTGGATAGCGGCATCTGGGCAAAACAGAAAACATAAATTACAAGCGATGCAGGCTTGTTCGTTGACCGCAGGATATTGTGTTCGCCATCCTCGGTTGGAATCGACCAGATGCCCGGAGTCCATTTGTGGAGTTTGTGGCCACTCATTGATGTGGCGTGGCCGTGAAAAAGACTGCAATTGAAAGCTCGGAGGGTAGGTTTCTGACTCGGCAGTCATGCAACCTCCTGTTGCGGTTGTGCCAAATCACGGCCGAGCTGCAGTGCATAATAATAAGCGCTCAAATTAAGCTGACCTTTTTTGCCATTACCTAACTCGGCGATAATGCCGGCGGCGATACTCTCATCCGGTAATAACCCAGTTAGTCCATTCAGCACGCCTAAAAAAATGGTATTGGTATGTTCACTGTTCAGATGTTCCAGCGCAATTTGTCGGGCAGGAACGGCATAGACTTGGTTATTCAGTGCGATTTCCTGCTCAGACAGCGATTCGGCATCAATGATCAACAGACTATCCGGGCGTAATGAACCGGGTGAAATCAATGGCAGGAGGGTTCTGTCCATAACAATGGCGGTATTTGCGGTTCTCACGGAACTGCGATCATGGATCGTTTTTTCATCAATGCGCGTGTAAGCGAAGACCGGTGCGCCACGTCGTTCAGGTCCGAAAGAGGGAAAAGCCAGTGCCTGTCGGTTGGCAAAACGCACAGCCGATAAACCGAGTAAACGAGCCGCGGTGAATGCGCCCTGACCGCCACGCCCTAACCAGATGGTTTCATGCATCTTATTTATCTCCTGCTGAGCGCAAATCGACCACGCGTTTTGCTTTATGAGTGCTGCGAGGTAATTCGTCGACGGGTAATAGCGTGATTTTTTTCGGTTTGACGCCTAGTCGTAATTTCAGATCGTGCAGCAGACGATCCAGTAGCAGTTGATCGTTTTCAGTGCTGATTTCATCACGTTCAATTTCCAGCTCAAAACGCGTTAAGTGGTTTTCCTCGAATAGCGAGATGCGATATTCACCGCTTAAACCGGAAATATTTCGCACGACAAATTCAACATCACTGGGGAACACGTTCACGCCGGAGATGATGAACATATCGTCGATACGTCCGATCACGGTGATCCGGGCATGGGTCCGGCCACAAGGGCAGGGCGAGCGATCGGCGGTGACAATATCGCCAGTGCGGAAGCGGATCATCGGCCGGGCTTGTTTGGTGAGAGTGGTTAATACCATTTCTCCGGGCGCGCCATCGGCGACCGGTTCATGGGTTTTCGGGTCGAGCACTTCCAGTAAGATGTCATCTTCTGCCAAATGCAGGCCTTTGCGCTCTTCACACATTCCTGCACAAGCGCCATAAATATCTGAAATACCATAAAAATCATAAAGTTTGGCATTCCATAATTTCTCGATGGCTTCACGTGTGGCAGGAATTGAACCGCCGGCCTCACCAGCAACAATAATGCGGCGGATAGCCAGATCATGTACCGGATCAATGCCATTGGCTTTTGCGGTTTCCCCCAAATGCCAGGCGTAAGACGGGGTTGTCCAGGTAACAGTAGGCTGAAAATCTTTCATGATCAGCAACAAACGATCGGATGGCACTGTGCCGGCCCAGAAACACAACGCACCTAATTTCTGCGCGCCAATAACATCCGGGCCGCCGACAAACAGCGTGAAATTGAGAGCATGCACATAACGATCATCCGGGCGCATACCTGCGGCCCAGAAAAGTCGGGCCTGAATATTCTGGTAATTATCAAAATCAGCTGCGGTAAAAGGGCTTAATGTCGGCACACCGGTGCTGCCGGAAGAGGCTGACACATAGACCACATCGCGTTCCGGCACCGCGAGCATATCGCCCAGCAACGGTTTTACCAGCTGGCGGGTGCGTTCGACTTTTTTATCGACAAACGGATAGTGGCGTAAATCAGCCAGTGTTTGCAGATCTGCCGGGTTTACACCCGCTTGAATAAACGCATCGTGGTAATAAGGCGAGTTTTCATAGGCAAAGATTAAGTGCTGCTTTAACCGGGTGAATTGCAGTTTTTCCAGCTCATCACGAGGTAAGGTTTCGATTGTCGCATCCCAATACTGACGATCATGTTCTTGATGAGAATGATTTTGAAGAGACTGATTTTGAGGTGAGCAGATAGTTTGGTTCATTTCAGACTCCGCGTTTGTCAGCGTGTTTAGCAAAACGATCACCGAGTGACTGAATGATTTGCACCAGAACAATTAAGGCAACGACAGT
>CAIZDF010000658.1 GCA_903931645.1 uncultured Tolumonas sp. | reverse complement strand
GCCATTGTCACAGACTTTGATGATGCGAATATTCCCGAAAGAGAAAAAACACGCGGCAATCGGGATCTGGAGTATGACGACCTTAGTGGCGCCAATCATGGGGCCAATTCTGGGTGGTATTCTTTGTGATCAACTGAGTTGGCCTTACATCTTCTTCGTTAAAGCCCCATTTGCCATTGCCGCGGGTGTGTTGTGTTGGAAATTGCTACAGCAATTTGAAACCAAAACCGCCAAATCACGCATGGATACCGTCGGGTTGGTATTGCTGGTGGTTTGGGTAGCCGCACTGCAAATCATGTTGGATGAAGGGAAAGACCACGACTGGTTTGCATCAAACCGCATTGTAATTTTAGGCATTGTGGCGTTGATTGGTTTTGCTGCATTTCTGATCTGGGAACTAACCGCACGCAATCCGGTGGTCGATCTGAAAGTGTTCCGCCATCGTGGTTACGCGACCAGCATGCTGACGCTCTCGCTTGGGTTTGGTGCTTTCTTTGGTATCACCGTGCTAACACCGTTGTGGTTGCAGATCTACATGGGTTATACCGCCACTATTGCCGGTTATTCAACTGCAATGATGGGGGTTTTGGCGGTCTTTTTAGCGCCGGCGATTGCCAATCTGGCGACCAAGATGGATCCGCGTCCACTGGTGTTTATGGGCGTGCTCTGGCTTGGTATGTGGACGCTCTATCGCAGCAACGCCAACATGGACATGACCTTCTGGCAAATCAGTTTGCCGATGTTATTCCAGGGGATCGGGATGCCGCTGTTCTTTGTACCCCTGACTGGATTAGCGCTTGGTTGTGTGCTTGATCGGGAAATGGAATCGGCTGCTGGTTTGATGAATTTTATCCGAACCTTATCGGGCGCGTTTGCTACTTCGATGGTAAACACTTCATGGGAAAATCAGACGCGTTATGTGCATGCTGAGTTATCGGGGTTAACCGATCAATCTGGTGCGGCGGCCGACGCGATGACCGGATCAGGCATGGTGGTTGATCAGGCTCGAGGGATCATGGATTGGATGCTACAAGGGCAGAGTGTCATGGTCGCCACGAACAAAATTTTTATGGCGATAGCTGTGTTATTTACCATCGCCGCATTTGCTATCTGGCTGGCACCAAGACCAACCAAGATAGTGGATACATCCTCAGTTCATTAGTGTCATCATTCCTTTGTTGGTGGAATGTTTTTTGCGGTCTCTTTATGAGGCCGCTTTTTTATTACATTCGCCTCGGAATAACATCATTTCGGTTTAAATCAGTCGTCTTAGAATGCCTGCCATCATCTTCTGTTTTTTGGCAAACCGCTGAAGGCGGGATGCGGGCAGTTTCATTACAGTAAATGCATATCTTAGAGACTGTATCGAGGTGATTGATGAGTAACGTTAAGCTGAATGACGCTGTCATGGCCGAAATTGAGAAAGTGGTCGAGGTGGCAACTTATTTATGGCAGCGTGAGTGGGCAGAGCGCAATGGTGGCAATATCTCTGTCGATGTGACTGAAATTTTTGGCGAAGTTCCGGCATCGCTGGAGGAATTCCCGCACTGCCCATTAAGCATGGTTGGTGGCGCCGCCGCATTCCCGGCAGACAGCGCTGGTCATATTTTCTTTGTGAAAGGCACTGGTGAGCGTATTCGTGAATTGCGTGATCCTGATTTGGCTGGATGTGTTTTGCGTATCGACGATAATGCTGCGGGTTATCACATTCTGTGGGGCGGTCGTGGCCAAGCCGATTACAAACCGACCAGTGAATTCATTTCACACGTTGAAATCGTGATGGATAAACAACGTTCTGGTTCTGATCACCGTTGCGTGGTGCATACTCATCCGTTGGAGCTGATTGCGTTATCTCATCACCCTAAATATGCGCATGATGAAACGGCGTATACCAATGCGTGCTGGAAAATGTTGCCAGAAGTACGTGCTTTTGCTCCTCGTGGTATCGGTATCGTTCCTTACTGCATGCCTGGCAGTAAAATAATGGCAGAAGGTACTACCGCCAAATTGCGTCAGTTTGATGTCGCGATTTGGGAAAAACACGGTGCGGTGGCAACTGGCGCTGACGCATTAGCGGCTTTCGATTTTGTTGATGTCGCGAACAAAGGTGCCAAGTTGCATCTGCAATGTTTAGCCAGCGGTTTTGAGCCGGAAGGTGTGAGTGAAAAAGACATGCAGGAATTAAAAGAAACCTTCAATCTGTAATCTCTTTATTGGTTTCTTGTCACATCACCTGATTAAAAGCCATGAACATTCATGGCTTTTATCTATGAAAAAATTAGCTGTTGCGCACACAAACCAATACCACCACTGAGCGGGGCACTGCCTGATATTCGTCAGCCTGGAGCTCGGTATATTCACAACCTAATGGCGTAATATCCGCCGGTGGTAATAACCCGGTATCGCACACTCGTTCCCAACGCCCTTGTGGATAATGCGGTGGTGTAGGCAACGTCACCGTCAGTGGTTTCCACCAGGCATTAAAAAAAGCGTAAACATCGGCGCTGTGGCCCGGGTCATAAGCAGTTAAACCCAGCGCATGCGAATCTTCACTCCAGTCAGGTTGAAATGGCAACACGCCATGCCAATCCATCTTGGCGTTTTCTAGTGCTTTTGCCAGTGAGAAAAAGGCGCGCGATTCTTCCTTTAAGACCGAACGATAGCGCATTAACTCCGTCACAAAACGGAGCATTTCACGACAGTGCAACTCTGGTTGCCAGTTTAACCAGCTGGTCGGGTTATCCTGACAATAGACATTGTTGTTACCAGATTGTGTTCTGAGCGTTTCATCGCCCATTTGTATCATCGGTGTGCCTACCGACATCAGATTGATAACAAAGAAATTTTTTACCTGACGTAAACGTAGTGCGTTAATCTGCGGGTCATCGGTTGGGCCTTCAACACCATGATTCCAACTGTAATTATCATTATTCCCATCACGATTATCTTCCTCATTTTCTGCATTGTGTTTTTGGTTGTAACTGACCAGATCCCACAAGGTAAAACCATCATGACAGGTAATAAAATTCAGACTTTTATAGGGGTCGGTATATTGCGGATGATAGATATCTGGGCTACCAATTAGCCGTGTAGCGAAGGCCGATACCATGCCTTCATCGCCTTTAATAAACCGACGCACGTCATCACGAAAGCGACCATTCCATTCCCGCCAGCGATCACCGACCATTTTCCCAACCAGATAGAGTCCACCTGCATCCCATGCTTCAGCAAAAAGTTTGGTATCAGCGAGTGAGTAGGCGTTATCAATAGTCCGTATCGTGGGCGGATCATTCATCGGCTGCCCGTAACCATCACGAGATAAAATAGCGGCTAAATCGAAGCGGAAGCCGTCAACATGCATCTCTTCGCGCCAAAAACGCAGGCTATCAGTGATCATCTTTTTGGTCATCGGATGCGAAGCATCTAATGTGTTACCGCAGCCGGAATAATTGGTACTGCGATAATTTTCATCGAGCGTATAAAACGCATCATTATCCAGCCCTCGAAAGCAGATCACCGGGCCATC
>CAIZDF010000657.1 GCA_903931645.1 uncultured Tolumonas sp. | reverse complement strand
GTTCAACCAAACACAATTATCGGTGTAGGCACAGGCTCAACGGTCAATTGCTTTATTGATGCCTTAGCCAGTATCAAAGATCAAATCAAAGCAGCAGTATCTAGCTCAGAAGCATCTACTGCTCGACTGCAGGCTTTAGGTATTCCTGTTGTTGATCTGAATGATGTGACCGAATTTGATATTTATGTTGATGGTGCTGATGAAATCAACCCACAAATGGAAATGATCAAGGGTGGTGGTGCCGCTCTGACTCGCGAAAAAATCGTCGCTGCAGTCGCCAAACGTTTTATCTGTATTGCCGACTCAACCAAACAAGTTGAAGTCTTAGGTCAATTTCCATTGCCAGTAGAGGTAATTCCACTGGCTCGTGAATACGTTACGCGGGAATTAAAAAAACTGGGCGGAAACCCAGTATATCGCGAAGGTGTGATCACCGATAACCACTGCCAGATCCTGGATGTACATGGTCTGCAGATCCATGATTCCAAAGCATTTGAGCAGCAAGTAAATCAAATCCCAGGTGTAGTTACTGTCGGTTTGTTTGCTCACCGTGGTGCTGACGTAGCACTCATCGGCTCAGCAGATGGTGTAAAAACTATCGGTTAAACCAAATTATCGTACAAAAAATAAGGCGCCTGAGGCGCCTTATTTTTGATAGTCACTGTAAACCGGTTCACCCGGATCATTATCCACAGATTCCCCAGCTTTCAGCCACCAGCATGCAATGCATAATGGTGTATAAGCAATAGCAATCAATGGAACACCCCAGCGCTCATTATTCATTGCCAGATATGCCAGCGGGAATAACCACAGCCAATTCACCAACCATAAGGTTAGTGTGACATAGAAATGGTTTTCCCAGCGACGCGCAAGGATCTGATAAGCGTGCATTCGATGGCTACGGTGCCAATCATTGCCATGCATAATCCGCACAGCCAACGACCAACCACTATCGACAATAAACCAGCCCATCATGATCAGCCAGCACCAAAGGTTCACGGAGGTATCGGTCGCTAATAATAAGCCTAAGGTCGCAATAAATACGCCCATGAAACTACTACCCGCATCGCCCATGAAAATCTTAGCTGGCGGCCAATTCCACGCCAGAAAACCTAACACTGGGGCACACATCAAGATCAGCGGCACACTCCACTGCATTTCATCGCTGAAAGCCAGCAGTACGGAGGAAGCAAACATCATAATGAATGCCTGACTACCAGCAAAACCATCAACACCATCCATGAAATTGAAAATATTCACGAATGCCATTATGCCAAACACTATGATGGGTAACCAAAATCCTGAGAAATAGAGATAATTTTCCCAAAACAACACGACGAGATCACGCCCATACCAAGTCAGTACTGCAATAGCAGATAAAACCTGAATCCCTAATCTGACTTTTACGCCCAGCGGGAACAAGTCATGCACCAAATTCCCGATGACTAAGATCAACCCCGAAAAACAGAGTGCCCGTGTTGCAGCTATATCAATCAAGCGATAGCGATAAAGCATCAAAAACACGAACAACATGGCAAGAAATAACGCATAACCGCCCCCACGGGGAACGGGTAGTAAAGGACCATGTTTAAAATGAGGCATTGCTAACGCATGACGCCACAAAGCAATACGACGGATCAAGCCAGTCAGCAAAAAGCTACCGACAAAGATGAAAAGAAAATGTGTCATCATAATTGGAAGGGACCACTACTGCACACTGCGTTACTATTTTTATAGAGAGTCGTATCTACAAGAAACGATACCCTACTCTGTTTTGAGTATTATATACATTTCTCAGAAAACAACCGCTTTAACTCGCATAAGGACTCAAGATTTTTCAGGTGCAGTAAAAAACAGACAAAACGTACATTTTGTCTGCCGTATAGGTTGGTTTTATACATACACATAACGAAAAACCCGCCATTAAGTAACAGCGGGGAAAAGAATAAAAACGAGCAATAAAAATCAAAGTGCGCCACGAGTCTCACGTTTTGCATTGGTGACACAAGTTAATGCATCAGCCCAACTTACCTCGCTAAAACCAGAGCGATAACTTTTCAATGAATCGTAAACAGTAGCAATTTTTTCGCCTGATGACTGACCTTTGAAATCACTTTTCTCTAAACCAAGTAAATCACTAAGTTCAGCCCAAACAAGCCCTTCAGGTAAAGGAATAACATCAACCGTCACGCCGTTTACTGATATTTTCATCTCTTTTGCAGCATTAACTACGAAAAAGACTGGAGTAGTATCCACATCCAGATCAGATGCATAACCGGAAAAGAAATGTTCCAGTTCAGCTAAATCATGTAAAAGACCACTCAGCATTTTGATTTTTTCAGCATCAGCCAGCATCACAGCCTGCTCAATAACCGAAACTGGTGGCTTGCGACGACCAGCTGAATCCCCCACCTCGCCTTGCACCAACACCAATTCACCACGATAACCAGATACCCCTGTACCAGCCTCTTCGATGAAATTCATATTGAACAAGCGTCCATTTTGCTCGTATGTAT
>CAIZDF010000656.1 GCA_903931645.1 uncultured Tolumonas sp. | reverse complement strand
TAGAGCACGACCGTTAACCCAATACTGGCAGCAAAACTGAATATCATCCAACGCGGGTGGCGTAATGCCGTGACAAGAGAAAGGCTGTAACTTTCCGTCAACGCGCTGAAGCCATTTTCCAGCCATTGAGCAAAACGCCCCTGAATTTTAGCTTCATGCTGAGGACGCAAAACCCGGCTACACAACATCGGCGTTAATGTCAGCGAAATCAAACCAGACACCGCAATAGCCGCGCTGATTGTAACGGCGAATTCATGTAACAATCGCCCCATAAGGCCACTCATAAACAGCAAGGGAATAAATACAGCGATCAGCGATAACGTCATCGAGAGAATGGTAAAGCCGATTTCACGAGCGCCTTTGCGCGCCGCTTGCATGGCACTCATGCCCTCTTCCATATGACGGACAATATTTTCCATCATCACGATAGCGTCATCGACCACAAAACCAACGGCCAGCGTCAACGCCAGTAACGAGAGATTATCCAGACTGTAGTCCAGCAAATACATCACCGGCACTGCGCCCAGTACCGATAATGGCACCGCCAGCGCGGGGATCACGGTGGCTGATAAATTGCGCAGGAACAGCCATATCACCAACACCACCAGCGCACACGATAGTAATAAGGTGAACTGCACATCATGGATAGATGCCCGAATAGATTCGCTGCGGTCATAAAGAATATCCATCTTTATGGAGTCAGGAAGTACGGTCTCGAATTGTGGTAAGGCATGACGTACGGCATCGACCGTACTGATGGTATTCGCTCCCGGCTGACGTTGTACTGCCAGAATGACACCTGGCTTATCCACAAACCAACTGGCAACCCGCGTGTTTTCTTCGCTATCTAATACGTTAGCCACTTCTGACAGATAAAGTGGTGCGCCGTTACGATATGCGACCGCTAACTTGCGATAAGCCGCTGCATTTTCCAGCTGCCCATTGCTTTGCAAACTTAGACTACGATGCTCGCCATCCAAATCACCAATCGGATCATTGACATTGTTATTGGCAATGACGGTGGCCAGTTCATCTAACCCGAGGTTATGCGCGACCAGTTTGTCAGGGTCAGCCTGAATACGCACAGCATAAGGTTTCGAGCCGAACACACTAACTTGTGCCACACCCGGTAACATTGACAACGACTGTGCTAACTTACTTTCGGCATATTCGGTCACCGTTGAAATAGGTAACGAATCAGAGTGCAAAGCAATAAAGAAAATCGGTGCATCAGCTGGATTCGATTTTTTCATCGATGGCGCAGATGTCATGTTTTTCGGCAGTTTACGCTGTGCCGCACTGATCGCGCTTTGCACATCTAAGGCTGCACCATCAATATTACGATCCAAATTGAATTGAACCGTAATTTTGGTGGTGCCCTGTGAACTGGTAGAGCTGATATTGTCGATACCAGAAATCGTCGCCAATTGCCCTTCCAGCGGAGTGGCCACCGCAGAGGCCATTGTCTCCGGCGAGGCGCCCGATAAACTGGCAGATATGTTAATAGTCGGAAAGTCGACCTGTGGTAATTCGCTGACGGGGAGAGCCTGATAGGCCATCACCCCAAACAGGGTAAAAAAGCCCATCAGTAAACAAGTCATCACGGGCCGGCGAATAGACAACATGGAAATTTGCATGACGTTTACTCCTTGCCAGCTGGTTTAACCGCTTTGCTGGTGCCACCTTTATGTGCAGCAAGAGTGACCGGCGAACCATCGTTCAAACGGAATTGCCCTTCTGTGACAACTTGATCACCTTGTTGCAAGTCACCTTGAATGGCGCTCCAACCATCATTCGCTGCAATTTCTTCAACTGCTATTTTTTTTGCGATCCCTTTGATCACGACAAAGAGTTGTAAACCATCGGGCCCTTGTTGTAATGCCTGGCTTGGTACAACTAACACTTGTGGCAAGGTGCGTGGTGCTAATTTCACAGTGACATATTGCCCTGGCAGCCATTCACCATGCGGATTGGCGAAATCAGCTTTCAGCGCCACACTGCCACTGCTGCTGTCGACATTATTGTCGAGAAATGAAACCTGACCATGCCGCTGCTCAGTGAGCGTACCCGCATTAACCTGCGCGGTAACATCCAGCACGCCTTTACGTAACGCCAGCTGCAAATCACCCAGATTTTTCTCCGGCAATGTAAAACTCACAGCGATAGGATCAAGTTGGTTTAACGATGTCAGGACTGTGCTATATGCCTGTACCGTCGCCCCTACAGAAACTAAATGCGCACCCACTCGGCCACTGAATGGGGCTTTAATATGTGTGTATTCAAGATTACGTGCCGCAATATCTAAACTGGCGTTATCTTGCTGCACCAATGCCGCCGCCGATTGTTCCGTCGCCTGTGCACTGTTCATGTCTGCATCAGAAATAAATTTTTTCTGCAGTAAAACGGTGGCCCGCGCCAGATCCGCCTGTGCTTTTTTCAATAATGCCTGATCATGCGCCAGCACGGCTTTGGCCTGTTGCCATTTGTTACGGTAATCGCTGTCATCCAATTCAATCAAGACTTGTCCTGCCGTAACCAAGGCACCTTCTTTAAATAAAATTTTGGCGATTTGCCCTTCGACGCGCGGTTTTAAGTCGACGGAAGATTTTGCGACAACACGTCCGACCGCTTGCCAACCCGCTTTAAAATCCTCTCTTTTAACCGGTGCAACCACCACTTGAGTCGCGCGCTGAACCGACGGGGCGGTTTGTGCTTGCTGAGTTAAAGAGATGCGATAACCGACAACGCCAATAACTGCGCTCAGTGCTATCCAATGCCAGATTTTCATGTATTCTCCATTCATTCATCACAAGTTGAACAGTCCCCGACCTGAACCACAGATAAGTTTGCCTGTTAATGATGGTAAAAGTGTGTCAAACAGAAGAATCAGCGTCATAGTTTGCTGTTCTCTCTTAAAATAATGTGATCTACCTGCCCTGATGTTCGCATTTACGCTGTGGTGCGCTATCATACCGCCCGCTCTTTTTTTGTGTCAGAAATCCCGAGGTGTACTATTTTTTCCCATATCGCCAATTTGTATCGCAAAGTGCTTGGTAAAGAAGAGACACCAGCCACGCCACAAACGACGCAAACCAATCCGCCAGCAGAAAAACCAAAACGTCAGCCTCGCGCTACTGCGCCACAGGTTAGCAAGGTTGCCCCTGCGGCAGATTCACCTCGCCAAATTTTAACCCGCGACCAGCACAGCATCTCGCGCAGTATGATCAGTGAAAATGCACTGAAGGTGCTCTATCGTTTGCACAAAGCGGGTTATCAGGGCTATCTGGTTGGCGGCGGTGTACGCGATATTTTGCTGGGAAAAATACCCAAAGACTTTGATGTGGTAACCGATGCACACCCAGAGCAGATCCGTAAATTATTTAATAACTGCCGCTTGATTGGTCGTCGTTTCCGTCTGGCACACATTGTATTTGGCCGCGATATTATCGAAGTTGCCACCTTCCGTGGACATCACCATCAGGTGAACACCAGCAAAAACATTGCGGAACAATCAGAAGAAGGCATGTTGTTGCGCGATAACGTGTATGGCACTATCGAAGAAGATGCTGAACGCCGCGACTTTACCGTTAACGCCTTGTATTACAACATCAAAGATTTTTCCCTGCACGATTTCCATGGTGGCTTGAACGATCTGGCAGCCGGTAAATTGGAGCTGATTGGTGATCCGGAAACCCGCTATCGCGAAGACCCGGTGCGTATGCTGCGTGCAATCCGCTTTGCAGCTAAGTTAGGTTTGACCATCAGTGATCGTAGCGCCGAGCCAATTCCTCGACTGGCACCGCTGCTGCAAGATATTCCGTCTGCGCGGCTGTTTGAAGAAACCATCAAGCTGTTCCTCGCCGGTCATGCGTTAAGCACCTATCACCTATTGCGCAAATTTGGCCTGTTCCAGCAATTGTTCCCACAAGCTGGAAAACTGCTGACGCCAGAAGGTAATTCTGCGTATGAACGCTTTCTGGAAAAAGCGCTTGCCGGTTCTGATAAACGCGTGGCGGCCGATCAACCGGTGACACCAACGTTCTTCTACGCCACCTTATTATGGGGTGTGGTTGCTTTGCGTCAGCGTGAAATCAGCAACGAAAGTAATCTGCCATTCCAAGATGCCATGCAGATGGCGATGAACGAAGCCATTGAACAACAGATCCACACCGTAGCAATCCCACGTCGTTTTACCAGCGATGTACGGGAGATCTGGTTACTGCAAGAACGTCTGCCGCGTTACTCCGGCAAGCGGGCGGAAAAACTGTTTGCGCAGCCTAAATTCCGGGCGGCATTCGACTTTCTGGAACTGCGCGCGCAGGTAGAACCACGCTTCCGCGATATCGTGGCATGGTGGCAAGATTACCAGCAAACGCACGAATTCATTCGTCCGGAACACACGCATACTCCGCGCCCTGCAGCCCCAACGGCAACCGCCGCTGTAAGCAGTGAACGTCCGCAAAGTGATGAACATGCCGCCCGGAAACGTCCGCGTCGTCGCCGCCGTTATCCGCAGCAAGCCGGCCAACGTAACCATGACTGAAGTTTTTGTCGCGCTGGGCGCTAATCTGGCTGAACCACAAGCGCAGATATTGCGAGCTATCGCGGCATTACAAAGCATACCAGCGACAGAACTACTCGCCTGTTCGCCGCTGTATAGCTCATCACCGATGGGCCCGCAGGATCAACCGGATTACATCAATGCTGTCGCCATATTACAAACATCACTGGCACCGCATGCGTTATTAGACGAATTACAACGTATTGAATTGGAACAAGGTCGGGTGCGTAAGGATGAACGTTGGGGGCCACGCATACTGGATCTGGATATCCTGTTATTTGGTCAACAGGTGATCGATGATGAACGCCTGACCATTCCTCATTACGGTATGAAACAACGCGCGTTTGTCTTGGTGCCGCTATTCGATTTAGCACCACACCTGACGCTGCCGGATGGAAGTCAATTAGCCGAACTGGCTGCAGCCTGTGATCGCACTGCGCTGTTCCGCTTACCAGAATAATCTTAGTTTCACAGGAGTCACTATGAGCAAAATAAGCCTGACCCAGATTCAGAAAATGAAACAAAGCGGTGAAAAAATCGCGATGATGACCGCTTATGATGCCACCTTCGCACGTCTGTTTGACGATGCAGGTGTTCATTCCATTCTGGTCGGTGACTCACTGGGCATGGTCGTGCAAGGACATAGTGACACACTACCAGTCACCGTGGATGACATGGTATATCACACCGCCAATGTCGCCCGTGGTGTACAAAACGCATTACTGATCGCAGACCTGCCATTCATGAGTTACAGCGATGTGAAATCGGCTTGCCTCAATGCCGGTCGCCTCATGGCGGCTGGAGCCAAAATGGTGAAAATTGAAGGTGGTGACTGGTTGTGTGACATCGTCAAACAGCTGAACCGCAATGGTATCCCCGTGTGCGCCCATTTGGGCTTAACACCGCAGTCCGTGCATTTATTTGGTGGTTTCCGTATTCAGGGCCGTGACGCACAACGTGCTGAAGAGATTTATCATCATGCACTGGCCCTGCAAGCCGCCGGTGTGCAAATGGTGGTGCTGGAATGTATTCCTGACCAGCTGGCAGAACGCATTACCAAAGCACTGCGCATTCCGGTGATCGGTATTGGCGCAGGAGCGCAGACCGACGGCCAGGTATTAGTGATGCAAGATGCCATCGGTATTACCACTGGTTACATCCCTAAATTCAGTAAAAACTTTCTGGCAGAAACCGGCGATATTCGCAAAGCCATCGAGCTTTATGTGGAACAAGTAGCAAACGGCCAGTTCCCTGCCGCTGAACATACCTTCAATTAAGGAAGTCCGATCGTGTTAGTCACAGAACAGATCGACGCCCTGCGCGCCGCTATCCGAGAATTTCGTCAACAGGGCAAACGTATCGCGTTTGTCCCAACCATGGGCAATCTGCACCATGGGCATCTCACATTAGTACGTGAAGCCAAACAGCATGCCGATGTGGTGATTGTCAGTATTTTCGTCAACCCGATGCAATTTGATCGGGCGGAAGACTTGGTCAATTATCCCCGTACGCTGGATGAAGATTGCGCATTATTGGCACAAGAAGGTGTGGCTGCCGTATTTACACCGACTCCTACCATCATGTATCCACAAGGGCTGGAAACACAAACCTTCGTCGAAGTACCCGGCATATCTTCACTGCTGGAAGGCGCCATGCGCCCAGGGCATTTCCGCGGTGTCAGCACAGTCGTCACCAAACTGTTTAATCTGGTTCAGCCCGATGTTGCCTGTTTTGGTCAAAAAGACTACCAGCAACTCGCTCTGATCCGTAAAATGGTACGCGATATGGCAATGCCCATCGACATTATTGGTGTGCCAACTGTACGTGCCGATGACGGATTAGCGCTGAGTTCGCGTAATGGTTATCTGACGGCGGAAGAACGTGTTATTGCACCAACACTGGCCAAGGTCATGGCATGGATCGGTGAACAATTACCGGCTCGACAAAATGGCATTCCAGCATTGGTCGACGAAGCGGCTGACCAACTGAATGCTGCGGGTTTCCGTACCGATGCCATTGATATTGTTGATGCCGATAGCCTGTTACCACTTAGTGCACAAAGTACGCAGGCTGTGGTGCTCATGGCAGCTTGGTTAGGTAATCGGGCCCGTTTGATTGATAATTTAGTGGTCAATTTGCGCACAACCACCAGATAGTTTATAGTCGCGCCGCTGGTGTGATCTCTGCCACACCGAAGCCGTGTAATGTAAGGAAAAAGCAATGCAACGAATCATGCTGCGAGGCAAACTGCATCAGGCCCGCGTTACCCATGCGGTACTGAATTATGAAGGCTCCTGTGGAATCGATCAGGACTTTCTGGATGCTGCCGGTATCGTCGAATATGAAGCGATTGATATCTACAACATTGAAAATGGCGAGCGTTTTTCCACTTACGCTATTTCTGGTGAACGCGGTTCCCGCATGATTTCTCTCAACGGTGCTGCAGCGCGGAAAGCGGCTGTCGGTGATCGAGTCATTATTTGTGCCTATGGCCCGATGACCGAAGATGAAGTTACACAACATAAGCCGCGATTGGTTTATCTGGATGCACAGAACAACATTGTTCGCACCAGTAAAGACATTCCGCTGCAACTGGCCTGATAAAGGCCAGTTTTCTTTCTACCAGCCGAAACAGTATTCGAGATGACACAACCCATTCAGCTGATTGTCGGATTAGCAAATCCTGGCCAAGAATATGCGCAAACCCGTCATAACGCCGGTGCATGGTATGTGGCCGAACTGGCTGCTCGTTACAATGGTAGTCTGCGCGAAGATCCAAAATATTTTG